>JAHJQY010000029.1 GCA_018819015.1 Patescibacteria group bacterium | reverse complement strand
GTTTCCTGCGGAGTCTGGCCGCCAATAGTGTCCGCGGCCATGGCCGCCTGCCTATCTTTTTCAAACTGGTCCAAATTCTTAGCCATTTGCTCAATCTGCTTCCGGTCGTGCCAGTCGTAATAAAAACGCAGGCCGAACCCCAAAATTAAAAAGGCAAGGGCGGCAAAAACAATCCCCCAAAAAACTCTATTGCCCCACTTGGAAAAAGGAAAAACCATAATTTAAAATCTAACAAAAAAATATTCAGACCGTCAACTTGCCAACCCGTCCAAATTATACCCTGGTTATAAATCCCGCATTCTACACAAAACTCACGATCGTGATAAATAAGTAGAATGAAAAGTAGAACAAAATAATCAAAAAGACTGAAAAACAACACTATAGAGTTATAGGCGACCGCATGTAACTCTATAATAATGTTGAAAAAAATAAAAAAGGCCGATTTGAAATATCGGCCTTTTAAGATGAAGCGAGCATTGGGAGGAGTCGATCCCCCATTGACGACTGGACGTCATCAACCTAACCCTAGCGCTCGCGTAATTTTTTCTTTTATTTTATTATATAATAAAGTATATGAAAATTCCATCCCCCAAAAATTATTTTGACGGAGAAATCTCGCACGGCTTTGTTTCTTTGTATACCGGCAAAACAATAGTCATGATCAGCTCCGGCCTTCTTGGACTCTTCCTGCCGATTTTTGTCTATAATCTTTTTGGCCAAAATTTCAGATACCTTGTCTTCTTTCATGTTGCCGGATATTTTCTGTACGCGCTGATTTTATTTTTCGGGGTAAAATTTTTGAATAAATTCGGCTTCCGGCGCGCGCTGAAAACAAGCGTCTTTTTGGGAGCTGCCTACTATACAATTTTTTATTTTGTAGACCAAGGTAATATAATAAAACTTCTACCACTAATTTTTATTGTGCTAACGCTTTATCGCCTTTTCTACTGGGTTCCTTATCATGTTGATTTCGCCAAATTCACCAGCAAGGAAAACAGAGGCCGCCAGATCAGCGCCATAAACATAACAGGAGAAGTTATCGGAATTTTTATTCCGCTCATGGGCGGATTTGTCATCAGCCGGTTCGGCTTTGACGCGCTCTTTGTCACCAGCGTAATTCTATACCTTGTGTCAGGCATCCCCTACCTGACAATTCCAAAAACTCAGGAAAAATTCAGCTGGACTTATTCTGAAACTTTAAAAAATTTATTCTCAAAAAAATACAGAAAAGAAATAATTGCCTTTGCCGCCGACGGAGCGGAAACTTCTTTCATGATATTAGTTTGGCCTATTTTTATATTCCAGCTTTTGTCCGGAAATTATTTAAAGATTGGAATTGTCTCCACCCTAATAATCGGAATAAGTATTTTTTTTCAGCTGTTGATTGGCAAAATTCTTGACAAAACAACGCGCAAAGAAAAAATCCTAAAAGCGGGCAGTTTGTTATCGTCAGCCGGCTGGATAATTAAAATTTTTATAGAAAACACCTTTCAAGTTTTTGCGGCGGGCGCTTTCCATAATTTGATGAGAATTTTCTCGCGAACCCCCTTTGAAACCTTGAGCTACGAAATAGCGGCCGACAAAGGCCACTATGTTGACGAATTTACCGTCATCAGAGAAATTTCCATCAATATGGGCCGGGTAACTATGCTGCTACTGGCCGCCTGGCTGTCGCTTTATCTGCCCATTCAATATCTTTTTATTATGGCGGCTATCGCTTCAGTTGCGCTGAATCTTCTCCGCCAAGAGAACTCAAATATCTCCGGCTGATTTCCGATTCAACTTTGCTCAACGGCCGGCCGTATTTTATGGCCGAAATTTCTTTCACCTTTTCGGCTGTCTCTGAAAAACTTTCCTCGGGAGAAACGGTTTCTATGTTAAAAGGCCTCGCCGTCTCCCCGTTTATCAAAAGCTTAAGGAAGGCGTTATAATTCGCCGCGTTCATCAAATCTTCCCTGGAAAAAACCGGTTCAAAATATTTCGCCAAAAATTCCGCGTCCTCCTCGCCCACCCTGAAAGCCGCCAAAGACCCGACATTGCCGAAAACCGCTTTTTTAATTTCTTCCTCAATCTGCCCGATAAACTGATGGGCAATAACCAGACTTAAACGATACTTCCGCGCCTCCGACAAAATCATGGCGATTGACTTGGTCGTGATATTCTGAAACTCGTCAATATAAAAATAAAAATCTTTCCGCTGATTTTCCGGCAAATCAACGCGCGACATGGCGGCCATAAAAAGTTTCCCGACAAGAATCATTCCCAAAAGATTGGCGTTGAGTTCGCCAAGGCGGCCTTTTGACAAATTGACCAAAAGAATTTTCTGCCCGTCCATAATTTCCCGAAAATTAAAAGAAGATTTCTCTTGAGCGACAATGGGCCTCATTATTTCATTGGCCAAAAATGTGTCAAATTTGCTTGTAATATAAGGAACAATATTCTGCAAAGCGGCTTCCCCGCCGGCCTTCTCCGCCATTTCAATCCAAAAATTTTTCACAATCGGATTGGTGGCTTTTGAAAGTTTATGTTTGCGAAAACCGGCATCGGATAAAACGCGCGAGATTTCCAAAAGAGTATTGCCCGAACCCGGGTCCTCCATAACCAACAAAGCCGCGTTGCGAAAGTACTGCTCAAACATCGGCCCGCCCGCCACCGACATATCATAAAGTTTGTTAAAAATTTCCAGCAATTCATTAACAATAAAAGTTTTCTGCTCAGGATACTTGGGGTCATATTCCAGCATATTCAAACCAAATGGCCTTCTTATATCAGCCGGGTTGAAATAAACAACATCATCCCAGCGATTCTCGGGAATCTGACCTAAAATTTCTTCTATGTCGCTGCCATGCGGGTCTATGTAGCAAACCCCATGCCCGGCCTTGATGTCTTGAAGCAGCATGTTTTTAATCAAAACTGATTTTCCCGTGCCGGTCTGCCCTACTATATAAAAATGCCTTCTTCTGTCGTTTTCGGAAAAATAAACATCTGTTGCTGTATTGCGGAAATAATTCTTGCCGAGCAAAAGGCCTTTTTGGGGCAAATTAGCGGGCGCTTCCGCTTTTTTGCTTTTTACAAATTTTAGGCGCGGCGCGCTCATGCCAAAAACGGGGAAATGAAAAAGACTGGTCAATTCCGCAAAATTCAGATACAGGGCGCTGCTCTCGTCAAAAATTCTAAAAGAAAAATTAAAAAAAAGTTTTTTCAGACCCGCTTCCCCAATATCGCGCAAAACAAATGCGTTGCCCTGCGGATTGTCGAACTGCGAAAAAACGCTTTTCATTTCTTCCAATATTTGCCGCGCCCTTTCTTTGGTTGGAGCGGAGGTTATCAGCCGGATATTGGCGCGCGCCACTCGCTTGGAAATTTTTTGGTTTAATAATTTTACGATTTCTTCGCGCGGCAAAGATGGCTGCTGAAAATCCGCCGGTTTTTCGTGTATCAACCCGCCGGTGAGCACGGTAAAAAGCGATTCTAAAAGAGATTTTCCGCCCTTCAAAGCGACTTCCGCGGATTCACCCGATTGCAAAAGTTTAATTGACCTTTCTATGTTGTTTTTAAAATTATTTTCTCCCGGGTCAATAATTATCTGAAGGGCGGCGCCCTCTTTGTCCCTTTCCAAACTGGAAAAAACATTGGCCAGCACTTCCATGGGGTCGGAGGCCAAAGCTTCATAAGTCACGACAGGCAAAACGGCGCTGGCTTTCAATCCGGCGATAGCGCCCGCGCTCGGCGACTTGTATTTAAAAATATTGTAATCCCCTTTTTCTTCGCGGATCTCGGCGGCCGGAAAAACCGAAAGAACCTGTTTTTCAAAAAAAGAAATGAATTCGCGCGGAACGGCGGCGTAAAAATTTGTTTCGTTTTCCGCGGCCGGAGAAACAAGCTCCAAAACAAAATACGGCTTGACCCCAGCCATGCCGGAATAAAACTGCTCCATTACGGCAACAATATCCTTGAAAGTTTTTACGCTCTCCGTTTTTTGTTTTTCGATTCTGGGCAGAATAACTTCAAAAACAGAAAAATCCAGAGACTTTTTTAAAATAGCGTTCCCGCGAAAACGCCAAACATAATATGCCAGCGCGACCAATAAAAACGCCAACAGAAAAAAAACAAAATAAGGATGGAATATTAAATCAAAAATTTTCATCTTTTAATTTCTTATTGTTGACTGTGTAAATATAAAATTAAACGGTCGTGAAATTCGTCCATCACGGACGAATCTAGCTTTCTGGCCAACTGGACCGCGTTAAGTATGCCCTTTTCCTGCGCGACATTAAAAATTCGCTCTATTACCTGTTCTTTTTCCACCAAATTTGGATCGGCAAAATCTTTTTCCCAAGCGGCCTTCTGTTCCGAAGAAAGATGATATTGCTCGTCATAAATATCTTCCGGTTGCTGGCGGGTATAATCCTCAATAATCTCCCCGGTTTTTTCTGGTGATTTAATAATTTCGCTTTTTAAATTTAATCGCTCCTGTTCAGGTGTAATTTTCGGATTCATCATATTTTTATTTTAGCACAAAAAAAACCGAGGGACTACAAGTCCTCTCGGTTTTGTATTAACATTTTTACAAAAAAATCAATTATCCTCGGCTACCGCAAGAGGCCGAACCCTGCCCGAAAATGCTGAGGTCAGCGCTGGACCATTGCAGCGTAGAACAACTCCTGCTCAGAAACAGGACGGGCACGAGGTCCGACGACTTATAGTGGGAACCGGGAAGATTCAGGTAGCGGTCTTTCAGGATCTCCGGTTTGTGGGTAATGACAGCAATTCCTTCCTGTGCATTGAGGCCATGGCGATTCTGTTTCTTAAACATCTTGGCGCAGTCATTCGGGCTGTTACTGAGCGTGTCCTTGCCGTCTTCTGTATCGTGGATAAGATACGGCTTGCGCGGGGTTTCCATTCCTTCAGCATTATAAATTTCGGTCGTGTCCGCGTAAGCATAGCCGGTCTTGCCGTTCAACTCCACCATGGCCATCTGCTTGTCCAAGGATACCATGTTCTCGGGAATAACAATGACCGAACCCGGGCAAAAATGTTCCTTCAAAGGATTGATGTAATTGAGAAACCGGTCTTTTCCCGTGCCGGCCGCCTCGGGGTACCCTTTGTCCAAAAGCGTTTTAACCTGCTGGTCAAACGACTGGCTTTTGGCCTCGTTCTCGGCTCTCTTTTTGGCTTTAGCCCAGGCTTCGTCAATATCGGTATCCTTGTTGATGTTTTTGATCAGCGCTACAAGGTATTCTGCCAATTGATCCGTACAAAGTCCCATAATTCTTACCTCCTTCTTTCTTATTTTGGTTGATTTTTCAAACTTGTCCGCCTTGGGTGGGTTTTTATCTTTTTTTATTATATACAAAACTAAATAAATTGTCAAGTTTTTCAAAAAGAAGAAAAACGACGAAGCGACGCTTCGTCGTAGTTAAATAATTATTTCTTCTATATTGCCTGCCGACCACTCTTTTAAAAACTTCTCGTAGCTTGCCTTGTTTTTAAACTGATTAAAAATTATATCTTCTCCGGAAAGAATCCAATTTTCATAATCTTTGTATAAATAACTTTTTAAACTAGACCACGGATAATCTAGTAATTTTTTCTTTTTTAAATTCCAGTTTTTAAGATTACCGATTCTCCAATTTTTATTATCAATAAAATCCAAAGGATTTAAATGAATATATAAAGAAAGATGCAAGAGATATGAATTTGAATCAATATGTTTGGCCTTGAAAGGTTTCTCAAAAAGCGGCCCTTTTCTTTCTTTCTTGGTATTTATATATTTTGCGATAGAGGTATTACATTTTTGCAAAAAATCAGTAATGCCCTTTTCTTTTAATTCTTTCAGTAAGAGATGATAATGATCTAACATAATTACATAAGCAACAACATCTACTAATTTATCCCCTCGCCAGGCAATTTCCACCGCCTTATTAAAACTCGGATTTTTACAAGTTCTTAAATAGTTAAAAGCTTTTCCCGACTCCGTGGAATTAGCCAATAAAAATGCCTGATGCAACCTCTTGGCATTCTCATGCTCTTTAAATTCCGGAATATTCAACATGGTTCTGCTATAAATATGATAATATTCGCCGGGAATAAATTGTTCTTTTCTTTTCATGCTTTTATTTTAACGACGAAGCGACGCTTCGTCGTAATTATATATAAACAAAAAAACCGAGGGACTACAAGTCTCTCGGTTTTTAATTGCCTTTTTGGCAAAATTTATATTGCGTCCAGGGCGGCTTCAAAAGCGGCCCTGATTTCGGAAAAATCCTCTATGCCAACCGATGTCCTTATCAATTCATCTGTAATACCAATTTCCAGCCGCTCCTCGCGCGGCATACTATGATGAGTCATAGAAGCCGGATGCTGAATCATGGTGTCAGTTGAACCTAGGCTGACACACAAACTAACACATGTCTTTTGCGCCAGATAATTCAAAAATTTTTCAATTTCTTCTGCCCCGCCCTCTAATTCAATCCCAACAATGGCGCCGTAACCGACCACACCTCTTTTTGTTCTCATCTGCTGTCTCGCCAAAGTATGTTGCGGATGACTCGGCAAAGCGGGATAAATAATCCGCTTCACCTTGTGATGATTTTGTAGAAAAAAAGCCAATTGCAAAGCGTTACTGTTGTGTTTGGCTATCCGCAAGTGAAAAGTATCCAATCCGCGCTCTACCAACGAACAATCATGGGGCGATGGATTTGTTCCTAGGATTGATCGCCAATCATGAATAATATTTATTAAATCTTGATTCGTGGCCACTGCGCCCAACACAACATCGCCGTGGCCGTTAAAATATTTTGTAGCGCTGTGAATGGCGATATCTGCCCCCAACCTTAAAGGTCTCTGAAAATATGGCGTAGCAAAAGTATTATCAACTACAACTAAAATATTATTTTTTTTCAGCAATCCGCAAATGGCGGCAATCGGTGATAATTCTAGAGTCGGATTTGTCGGTGTTTCCAAAAAAATCATTCTTGTGTTTTGTAAAATGGCATCTCTAATATTTTGCAAATTACTGGTATTAACAAAACTCGCGGCAATATCCCACTGCGCCAACTTATTGGCAAACAGATCATCTGTCCCCCCGTATAGGCACCGAGAACAAACAACATGATCTCCTGGCCGGAGAAAGGTCAACATAACAGTAGAGATAGCGGCCATACCGCTGGAAAAAACCAAGGCGGCTTCGGCATGTTCAAGGGCGGCAATTTTCTTTTCTAAGCTCTCAAAATTCGGATTGCTTATTCTTGTATAAACAAACCCACCTTCTTTTCCGTTAAAAACATTAATTGCCTTTCCCCAACTTTTGAAACTAAAAGACCCAGTAGAAAAAATTACTCTACCGTGCGGATAAATTCCGCTAAGATCTATTATGTTCATAAAACCTCCTTATTTTAAACTGTCAAAGAATCAATTATCAACACCAATATAGCATCATAAATATTGACCGGTCAATGATTATGCTATAATAAATCCGTGAGGCAAAAAATCACAAAATATTTCGTGGCCGGCATATTGGGGCTGATGTTTATCCTGCTTTTTTCATCCGCATGGAACGATTCGGCCGTCATGGACGAATTGGCGCATATTCCCGCCGGTTATTCCTATCTCGCCCAACAAGATTTCCGACTAAACCCCGAACATCCGCCGCTGATCAAAGATTTGGCCGCTCTGCCGCTGCTGTTTTTAAATTTAAACTTCCCAACAAATATTCCCGCCTGGACAACCGAAATAAACAGCCAGTGGGATATGGGCACGGCCTTTCTCTATGAATCCGGAAACGACGCCAACAAAATTATCCGTTGGGCGCGCCTGCCGATAATACTTTTAACTATTCTTTTCGGTTGGATGTTTTTCAGATGGGTCAGCGGCCTTTATGGCGACAAAGTTGGTCTGCTGGCGCTCTTATTTTTCGCCGCCTCCCCCACTTTTTTGGCGCATTCAAAATATGTGACCACCGACCTCGGCGCTTCTTTCGGATTTTTCATCGGCATCGCCGCGCTGGTAAACTTTTTGCATAAAAATACAACCAAAAGCTTAATTCTCTGCGGCGTCGCTTTGGGCATCGCCGAACTTTTAAAATTCTCGCTGGTTCTGCTGGCTCCCATTTATATTATCCTCGGCGGATTTTGGGTTTTTTTGAATAATTACGGCCATAACTTTAATTGGAGAAAATTTATAAAAGAAGAATTTACGATGCTCTGGAAAATTTTTCTCATCGGCCTGATAGGGTTTGCCATAATCTGGGTTGTTTATATTTTTCATGTCTGGAACTATCCGATTGAAAAACAAGTAAGCGACACTGGTCATATTTTAAGCGGGTTCAAGGTGCGCTTCTTGGCAAATTTCGTCATTTGGCTGGCGGGAATCCCGCAACTAAGGGCCATAGGAGAATATTTATTCGGCGTGCTGATGGTGCTTCAAAGAGCCGCCGGCGGAAACAATGTTTATTTTTTGAGCATGGTGGCGAACAAAGGCTGGCCGTATTATTTCCCCCTTCTTTATTTACTCAAAGAACATCTGGCTTTTCATATTTTAACGCTCATCGCTATTGTTTTCGGCATACAAAATATCAGAAAGAGCAAAGAAAAAAACATGAAAAGTTTTTTAAGCTGGCTTAAAGAAAATTTTGCCATCACGGCCGGACTTTTGCTGATAATTATTTACTGGGCGCAAGCCATCACCAGTCCTCTCAACATCGGCATACGCCACGTGATGCCCACCTTCCCTTTTATTTATCTTATGGTCTCAAGGCAAATAGTGCGCTGGGTCAAAGAACCCTCCGACGACGAACCACAAACTTTTTTTGACTGGCTGAAAAAAATTTACACTCTTTATTTCCGACCGCTTAAGCGAGGTGTATTAGTAATTCTGCTTTTGGCCTGGATGTTTCTTTCAACCATTATTAATTTCCCGAATTATCTCTCCTACTACAACGAATTGGCCGGCGGAACCGCCAATGGATACAAAATAGCCGTTGACTCCAATTATGACTGGGGCCAAGACTTGAATCGCTTGGGAGATTTTATTGCCAAAAATAATATTAACAAAATTGCCATTGATTATTTTGGCGCCGGCAATCCGCGATACTCTTTTGGAAATAAATTTGTCTTGTGGCATTCCAAATACGGCAGTCCGCTGGAAAAAGAAAACATAAACTGGGTTGCGATTTCAGCGACATTCCTCCAAGAATCACGAGCCACGCCGGTAAAAGGTTTTAACAGAAAATTTGAAGATACTTTGTGGTGGCTGGCGGGCAAAGAACCCGTTGCCCGCGCCGGAACCTCTATTTTTATTTATAAGTTATGAAAATTATTACAAAAAAAGCCGCAAATAAAGATTTGGACGGGATAATGGAATTGGTTAAAAATACAACAAATTATCATTATAAAATAGATAAATATTACAAGCCCTTTTCTAAATATAAAGGATTAGATAAGTATACAAAAAACCAGATAAAAAATAAGAATATAAAAATGCTTATAGCTGAAGATGGCGGGAAAATTATTGGACGTATAATCGGTGTTATAACAAAAGCTCCTTCTTATGTTACTCCTAAAAAAATTGGGGAGATTGACGATGTCTTCATTAAGAAAAACTATAGACGCAAAGGAATTGGAAAAAAATTATTTAAAGAATTACTGAAATGGTTTAAGATAAAAAAAATTAAACACATTGAACTTAGTGTAGATGCAAGAAATAAAATAGGAGTTAATGCTTGGAAAAAATTTGGTTTCTATGATTATAGAGTGAAGATGAGAAAGGATTTATAATTTTATATTTTTACTTTGTGGGCTCTGATCACGTACGATCTGAGTTCGAACCAATCAACTATTTTTCAATCCTCAAATAACGTCCCCATTGGCGACTTTTGTTTTTATCAAACACTACAACTCCCCAACTATTGAAGTCCGACTTCAATAGTTGTATAATTCAACCGTATGCAAAAACCTACTTTTATAAATAACCGGATATATCATATCTATAATCGCGGAGTGGAAAAAAGAAAAGTCTTTATGGACAAGCAAGATTATTTGCGCTTTATCCATTGTTTGTTTGAGTTTAACGATGAAAACCCAACACTGAATACCACCTATTATTTCAACCCCCAAACTATGGAAGTTCAACCTCGATATTTAACAAATCTAAAAGCTAAAAAAGAACCTAGAAAATTATTAGTAGAAATTCTCATATTTGCTCTAATGCCGAATCATTTTCATCTGCTGTTAAAACAGAAGAAAGAAAATGGAATAGTGAAATTTATGCAAAAATTAGGCACGGGCTACGTAAATTATTTTAACAAAAAATACAAGAGAGTCGGACCACTATTCCAAGGTAAATTTAAAGCTGTTTCAATAAATGACCATGCTCACTTCCTTCATCTCCCCTACTATCTTCACCTAAACCCCCTCGAATTAACCAACTATCGAAGTCCGACTTCGATAGTTGAGCAAATGAAGTTTTTGGAGAATTACAAGTGGAGTAGTTTTCCTGATTATATCGGCAAGAAAAATTTTCCTTCGGTCACACAAAGAGAATTTTTGCTGGACTTTTTCGGCGGAGCCGAAAAGTATAAAAAGGAAACGAAGGAATGGTTAAAAGAAAAAGATAAAAATTTTGAAGAAATTAAAGGTTTTACTTTTGATTAACCCATAGAAGTTGACCAACTATCGAGGTTCAACCTCGATAGTTGGGTTAGAAAAATTACTCCGCCAACTTGGGTTGGAAAAATTCATTCAGTTTTACTCTGTTCTGCTTGATGGCAATTATTTCATTATTCTGAACATAAACCCTTAAAACCAATCCTTCCATGGTTTCTTCCGAAAAATTCTGGTCAAAAATAAAATTGCCCAAGCTGTAAGCAATAATGCCGCCATTGTAACTTTCCACTTCCTGAACCACGTGTGGATGGTGGCCGACGACAATTTTCGCTCCGTTATCTATCGTCGCTCGCGCCAAAAATTTTTGGCGCTCGCTGGAGTTTTTTTGGTATTCCTCGCCAAAATGAAAAGACACCACCAAAATATCCGCCTGTTTTGCGGCTTTTTTAACCAAAAAGGCAAAGTCATCTTTAACAATCAAAATCCCGGGCCTGTTTTCACCGGCCTCAAACCATTCCGGTCCGACATCGCTGAAACCCAAAAATCCGATCTTTACTCCGTTTTTCTCTATAATTTTAACACCGGAAGCCTCATCCTTGTTCATCCCGCCGCCGACGGGAACAATGGCGGCGTTTTTCAATCTAAAAATATTTTCCCTAAAAGCATCGCTGCCCCAATCGCCCGCGTGGTTATTGGCAACCGACAAAGCGCCAAAGCCGGCGCCGATAAGCGCGTTTAAGGCGTCGGGTTTAAATTTAAAAGAATATAAATTCCCCGTCTCTTGGCCGAAATCAGAAACCGGCCCTTCTAAATTGCCGAAAGAAACATCGGCCTCCTTTATCCAATCCGCCTTTTTAAAAAGCTTGGAAAAATCGCCCGCCTGATTTTCATAAATGGAATTTTCAACCTCGCGGCTCATCATAATATCTCCCACAAAAAGAAGTTCCACGCTCCCTGTTTTTGCCACCGAAGCGGCATTAAAATGATTTACAAAATAAATAAAAGACGGGGATTCTGAAAATTTATAAATATGAAAACAAAAATAAAAAAGCGATGCCGGAACGAAAAATCCGAAAGAAACCGCAAAAAATATCCAAGAGACGTGTTTCATTGTTGTTTAAAAAATATTTTATTGCCAAAACGAAAATCAATATATTCAAACTTATCCTTATCATTTTTAACCATTTCATTAAAAAAAGCAACAAGATTATTATAAGTCAGCGCCCAATCCTCCCCGCCATCCACAATTAAATATTGCCCCGTTTCAGCATAAAGCTTGTAAACTTTTTCATTTTCCAAAATTATACTTGAAACAGAAAAAAAATCTTTCAGCCGATTTGCGAAATCCAACATCCTTTTAAAATCATTCGTTTCCAACAAAAAATTTCCCTTTTCCGGTTTTATCGCGCGCTTATCAAAAAATTTTACAAAAATACCGGGTGAAAAAAACGGGGCATCGCCAAAAATAAAACCGGTTTCGTCAACAAAAAAACAATTAGGCAAACACAGCACCGCAACGGGCTTCCGCTCTTCCGCGCGCACGGAAATGGCGAAAGGGAAAATTTTTTCAACTTCTATGTTTTTTAAGTTAAGAAAATTGTCCGTTAACCGCCAGCGAGCTTTTTCCGCCGGAAAAGAAAAAAAACAATTTTGCGGAATCACATAGAAAACTTTTGAAGCCATAATATCTTCTATTTCGGCCAGTAATTTTTCTTTCTGAAAATCCGGCGCGCCCTCCATGATTATTTCCTTAATTTTAAATTCCTCGGAATAAAAAAACCAAAAAACCAGCCCGCCCAAAATTAAAACCGACGCCAAAAAAGACAACAAAACTCCAAGAAAAAATCTTTTCGTTTTTTGGCGCCTGGCTGAAGAAAGAATATTGCGAGACATACACTTAGTTTACACCACTATCTGCCAATGGGTAAAATTTTTTCCTTACCAAGATATTTTTGCAGAACTTCGGGAACTAAAACCGAGCCGTCCGCCTGCTGATTATTTTCCAAAAGAGAAATTAAAATCCTCGGCGTGGCAATAACCGTATTATTCAAAGAATGCGCGAAATAAATTTTCCCGTCTTTTGTTTTATATCTGATATTCAGCCGCCTGGTCTGAAAATCATGAAAATAAGAAGCCGAGTGGGTCTCTCCGTATCCTTTCTTGGAAGGAGTCCAGGCTTCAATGTCATATTTTTTAACCTGCCCCAAACCCAAATCGCCACCGCAATTGGCAACCACTCGATAAGGAATTTTCAGCGCCCTCATAATTTTTTCGGAATTATTGGTAATCTCCTCGTGCCACTTGACCGATTCCACGTGGTCGGCACGGCACAAAACAACCTGCTCAACTTTCATAAATTCATGAACCCGATAAAGCCCTTTTACGTCCTTGCCATAACTGCCCGCCTCCCGCCTGAAACAGGGAGAAAAAGCCACATATTTTTTGGGTAACTCTTCTTCAGACAAAACTTCATCCGCGTAATAACCCATCATCGGAACTTCGGCCGTTCCGGCCAAATATAAATCGTCCTGCGTTTTATAAATTTCATCCTTGCCCTGCGGAAGCCAGCCCGTGCCGCGAAAACTTTCCTCGCGGGCCATGGACGGCGCGATAAACGGAACAAAGCCGGCCTTCACCATTTCTTCAAAAGAAAATTGCCAGATGGCAAAACACAGAAGGGCGGCTTCGTTTTTCAAAAAATATCCGCGGAATCCGGAAACCTTGGTCCCCCGCTCAAAATCAACCAAATCCAAATTTTTCATCAATTCCATATGGTCTTTCGGCTCAAAACCCCCAGTCGGGGAGCCAAAATCAGGCAACTCCCCCCACTTCCTTACTTCTTTATTGTCCTTGTCAGATTCGCCCTCCGGCACAGAAGGATCGGGAATATTAGGAACTTCCAGCATCATTTTTTTCCAATCCTTCACAACTTTTTTTAAATTCTCTTCGCTTTCAGACAATCGTTCTTTTAAAACTTTTGTCGCGCCAATCAGCCGCTCGCGCCCTTCTTCGTTTTTTGTTTTGGCAATTTTATCAGTCTCAATATTCTGCTCGGCGCGCAAAGTTTCCGTTTCCTGAATCAGCCGCCGGCGCTCGTCGTCAATTTCCAAAAGTTTGTCTATATTAAAACTAATGTGCTTCTTGCGCGCGGCTTCTTTAAACAAATCTTTATTCTCCCTGATAAATTTTATATCCAACATATTACTATCTATAATAAAGGAATCTTTTTATTTTTGCAAAATATTACCCACCCGAGGCGAGGTTGCTTTTTTTTCGCTTTTATGCTATATAATAAATATTATAGGGATTAAACAATTTTAATATTATGGAAGGATTGCCAAAACAAGAAGAACTTACCGGCGTAGAAAGAATTTATAACGAAGCAAAAGAACAAATTTTGAGAATTATGGATTTACGAAAACAAGACGTTGAAACCATTCTTAATGACCCGGAATTTATGAAAGAAGTCACAAGAACATGGCAAGAAGATTTAGCAAAAGCCGAAGACCCAGAAGAAAAAGAAAAACAACTTAGAAACGGGTTAATTTTCAGAATAAAAGAGAAAATAGCGACCGAACAATCAAATTAATCTTTCATTAATTTATGGAAGAGAAAATTTTTGCCAACGCGCTAAACCAATCCTTGCAGATTGATGCCGCGGCGCTGTCAAAACTAAAGAAATATTTCGGCAGTTTCAAAAAAGCCTGGGTCGCCCCCTTTGGCAAATTCGCAGCGGCCGCGGGCAAAAAAAAGATTGTGGAATTCAGGGCCGATGTTGACCCGGAAAAAGAATTTAAAATTCTGGAAAAAGAAAACATTAAAATCCTGCTGGAAGAAGAATTCCCCGCCTTGCTCAAAGAAATTTTCACTCCCCCGCAAATTTTATATATCAAAGGAACTCTACCTGGTGAACAGGGAGACGAAACCGAAGAAAAAATTTATTTAACCGTGGTCGGCCCGCGGAGATTTTCCGCCTACGGCAAGGGGGTTTGCGAAAAAATAATAACCGATTTGGCCACTCTGGCCGGACCGGAAAAAATAATCATTGTCAGTGGCATGGCTTTGGGAATTGACACCATCGCGCACAAAACCGCCCTGAAAAACAACGTGAAAACGATTGCTGTTCTAGGAAACGGGCTGAGCGATGAAGCGATTTTTCCGCCGCAAAATTTACCCCTGGCGCGCGAAATAACACAAAAAGGATGCCTGGTTTCAGAATACCCCTTAAATATGAAAGCTACTTATTTTACTTTTCCCCAAAGAAACAGAATCGCGGCCGGCTTATCCCACGGAACCCTGGTTGTTGAAGCGCCGCAAAGAAGCGGCTCATTAATCACTGCCTTTTTGGCCCTGGAAAACAACCGCGAGGTTTTTGCCGTACCGGGCGGAATTTTCTCGGCCAATTCAGAAGGAACCAACAATCTCCTGAAACTCGGCGCTTCGCCCGTCACCACCGCTGAGGACATACTGCGCGCTCTAGGGATAGAAACGGAAAACCGGCAAACAATCGCTGAGGCTAATTTATCGCCGGAAGAACAAAAAATTATTTCTCTGCTTTTTGAACCTCTTGAACGCGACGAATTGATAAGAAAGTCTGGGTTAAGCCCGAGAGAAATCAACCCAGCCTTAACTCAAATGGAAATTAAGGGTATTATAAAAGAACTAGGAAACAGGATATACAAGATATGAACTTAGTCATAGTAGAATCGCCGACAAAAGCCAAAACAATTTCCCGCTTTTTGGGAAAAAATTTTCAAGTTGAATCCAGTTATGGTCACGTGCGCGATCTGCCCAAGGGCGACTTGGGCATTGATACGGAAAAAAATTTTGAGCCGCGCTATGTCATTCCCAAAAAATCACAAAAGAACGTCAATATCTTAAAAAAATTAGCCAAAGAGTCGGACAAAATTATCCTGGCGACAGACGAAGACCGCGAAGGAGAAGCCATCGCCTGGCATCTTGTTCAGGCATTAGGCCTGAACAATCTCAAATCTCAAAAATCAAAAGTCAAATCTATTGAAAGAATCGTCTTTCATGAAATTACAAAAAAGGCCATTGAAAAGGCGCTGAAAAATCCGCGCGCCATTAATGAAGATCTGGTCAACGCCCAACAGGCGCGCAGAATCCTAGACAGATTAGTCGGCTACAAGCTCTCTCCTTTCTTGTGGAAAAAACTGATGCGCGGGCTTTCCGCCGGCCGCGTGCAGTCCGTCGCTCTGCGCTTAATTCTTGACCGAGAAAATGAAATAAGAAATTTTATTGTTCAGGATTACTGGACGATAACAGCCCTGCTGCAAAACAAGAAAAAAAAGGAATGGGAATCAATCCTTGTCAAAATAAACGAAACTGCCATACCCAAACCCGGGCTAACAAACGAAAAAGAAGTCCAAAAAATAATAAAAGAACTTGAATCTTCTTCTTGGAAAATAGAATCAATTGAAAAAAAAGAAAAAGAACAGCAGCCGCGGCCGCCTTTTATAACCAGCACGCTTCAGCAAACAGCCTGGCAGCGATTAAGATTTTCAGCAAAAAAAACAATGGTGGTCGCCCAGCAATTATACGAAACCGGTTTTATCACTTACATGAGGACCGACTCTTTCAATGTGTCCGAGGAAGTATTGAAATCAACGGCAGAATTTCTCAAAAATAACTTCGGACAAAAATACGCCTTGACCCAGCCGCGCCGATTCAAAACGAAAAGCAAGGGCGCGCAGGAAGCGCACGAAGCCATTCGGCCGGCCGACTCGGAAATTTTACCAGAGTCAATCAAAAATGATTTATCGCCGGACCAGTATAAATTATACAATTTGATTTGGAAAAGATTTATGGCAACCCAGATGCCCAACGCGATTTTTAACAGCACTACTATTGACACAGCCGCCGCGGGCGGCAAAAACAAATATTCTTTCCAGGGCAGAGGCGCCATTTTGAAATTTGACGGCTTTCTTAAAATATACGAAATGAATATTGAGGAAAAAATCCTGCCCGATTTAGACAAAGAAGATACTATTACGGCCAAAGAAATAAAACCGGAAAAACACCAGACACAGCCACCGGCGCGCTACAATGATGCTTCTTTGGTCAAGGCGCTGGAAAAACACGGTATTGGCCGACCCTCCACTTATGCCCAAATAATTTCCACTATTCAAACAAGAAATTATATTGAAAAAGACTCAGCAAAAAGATTTCTGCCAACCGAAATCGGAGAAAAAGTTAATAAAATGCTGGTGGAAAATTTTCCCCAAATAGTTGATATTAATTTTACGGCTAACATAGAAAATGACCTTGATAAAATCGCGGTTGGCGAGAACGAATACGCCAGAGTTATTAAAAATTTTTATGGGCCGTTTGAAAAAAATTTGGAAGAAAAATATCAAAGCGTAGAAAAAGAAGATCTAACTGAAGAAACAAACGAAATCTGCGATAAATGCGGCAAGCCGATGGTCATCAAACACGGACGATTCGGCAAGTTTATCGCCTGCTCCGGTTTTCCGGAATGCCGAAACACAAAACAACTGCCAGCCAAACAATTAGGTATAAAATGTCCGCTGTGCAAAGAGGGCAATGTTATAGAACGAAAAACAAAAAGAGGGCGGATGTTTTTCGGCTGTTCTGTCTGGCCGAAATGTGAATTCGCCTCCTGGCAAAAACCGACCGGCGAACTTTGCCCCGAATGCCAATCCCCTCTTATAGAATTAAAAAACGGCATAAAGTGCTCAAGCAAATCGTGCCGTTTTACAAAAGACTAATTTTTAATAATCCAAACTCATTGTTATATGATGGGGGATATTCCCAGCTGAATCCATGCCTCGTCCGGCCACCCAAAGCGCGAAATCCATTTCGGGCATATCAATTTCTTCCTTGGCCAAAAAACAACGATGATAATTTATCTGCTGGAAAAAACTTTTCACTGCGATAACAGTAGCCAATCTGATGGCCGCCTCCTTAAAAGAATTCTTAGGAATAGTTCTGTATTTTTTTAACAAAGCCAACAATTCATTAGAATAACTTAAAATTCTTAGCTGATGTAAAATCCGAGGAACCTGATAATCCGCCAACGGACTTATAGTTTCTATATCCTTAATCGGGCTCAATTTGAAACTATCGTTTGCCCGACCGTAATACATCAGGGGAAAAAGAAGCGCTTTTTTGTGAAAAGGAAATTCATAACCATAAATCGTCCGGGTGTCGCAAAAAGCTTCGGGAAAATCTTTAACTAATCTTTCACAAATTCCGTTGCCATGGTCAAAACAGCAATAGTTAGCTTCTTCAAAAAGATTCGCAAAATGCCCGTCATATTTTTCCAGTAAAACCCGACCTACGGAATTCCAAATACCAGTTCTTTCGTACAAAAATGGAATTTCTAATCCGTCTCGGCCAAATATAGAACGGACTTCGTATCTTGAAATATGGGCCAAATAATCCGCCTCCAAAATACGATAACCTGGTAGTCCAACAGCCTGTGTTACGCAAGCCGCCATGGCCAATGACCCTCCATATCTTTTGCCTTTATACATGCACCAGAATTTTTCTTTTTCTGAGCCTGGCTCCCGATAGCAAGCGTTAATAGCAGTAATAATGCCTAGCCACTGAATAAAATCCGGACCGTCAACAGGAAAACATTCCTCCCCTCGCCAATTGGGAATTTTAAAGTCTCTTTTTGCCCACTCCGGAGCTAATTCACGAATTTTATCCTTGTGAACAAGAACTGTATCAAAAAAATTCAGAGTATCATCGTCCTCTTTTATAAGGCCGGGATAATCGGGGTCATTCTTTAGTTTTTCAATATTAACATCAATCTGCCGAGACCATGGGTTCATTATAAATTCCTCCCTTTTTAAAATGTTTTCAAACAACAAAAAAATTTTTCTTTACTATACATAAAAAAACTGATAAAGTAAAGGGGCGGACGTTTATATGACTTGGCAAGAATACAAAAATAAACTACCCAAACATTATTCTGAAAATAACCTTGCCGTTATTGAGCGCGCTTTTAATTTTGCTTCGGAAGCGCACAAAGATGAAAATAGGCAAACGGGCGAACCGTACATAAATCACCCCATTGCGGTTTCTTTAAAAATCGCGGAACTTAAACTGGACCCCGACACAATAGCCGCCGCCCTTCTCCATGATGTCTGCGAAACAAACGGTATTCTTTTTAAAAAAATCAGAAAAGACTTCGGGCCTCAAATAAGTTTTCTGGTAGACGGACTAACAAAAATTAACAAAATAGAATATCAAGGAATAGAAAGAAACGCTGAATCAATCAGAAAAATGTTTATGGCCATGGCGCGCGACATTAGAGTTATTATAATCAAGCTTCTGGACCGCCTGCACAATCTGGAAACTCTTTATGCTTTATCGGAAGAAAAACAAAAAAGAATCGCAACCGAAACGTTGGAAATTTACGCGCCGATCGCCGACAGGCTTGGTATGGGAAATATTAAGTTAAAATTGGAAGACACGGCTTTTAAATACGCTTACCCCGCGGAATATGAATGGATAATAAAAAAAACGAAAGAAAAAATTCCTGAACGAGAAGAATACTTGGCCAAAAAAGTTATCCCGACACTCAAAAAAGAACTGCAAAAAAACAACATAAATATTAAAAAAATTGAACATCGCGCGAAACATTACTACAGTTTATGGAAAAAACTTTTAAGGTACGACATGAACTGGTACACAATTTATGATTTGGCCGCCGTGCGAATTGTTGTGGAATCGCTTGAAGACTGTTACGCGGTTTTGGGCATAATCCACAAACTATGGAAACCTCTCCCCGGAAGAATTAAAGATTATATCTCTCTCCCAAAACAAAACGGGTACCAAAGCCTGCACACAACCGTTATTTGCACTAATAAAAAAATTACCGAATTTCAAATCCGCACGCAAAAAATGCACGAAGAAGCTGAGTATGGAATTGCGGCGCACTGGGCCTGGGAAATGGCGGGTAAACCGGCAAACATTAAAAACATGCCTCACAAAAAACTGGCCTGGGTTAAACAATTATACGACTGGCACAAAAAATCACCCAAAAATACCACCAGCGAAGAATTTTTAGAATCTTTAAAACTCGATTTTTTTGAAAATCGAGTTTTTACCCTAACGCCTAAAGGAGACATTATTGACCTGCCCGAAGGCGCGACACCGATTGATTTTGCCTACGGCATACATTCTGACATAGGCAATTCAATCAGCGCCTGCAAAGTAAACAATCGCATTGTCTCGTTATCGCACAAACTTGTGTCGGGAGACTTAGTTGAAGTGATAACTCAAAAAAATAAAAAACCTAATTTAAAAATGCTGGAATATGCCAAAACTTCAAACGCGAAAAACTGCATTAAATCAGCCCTAAAAAAAACAAACAGGAACTAAACACTGAAAGAATTTACATCTATTTCCGGCTCTGGTTCTAATCCGGAATTTTCCCTCGCCGCGCCGATTTTGGCCAGAAAATTATTCAGTTCTTCCTCCGAGAAAAATTCAATTGAAATTTTATTAGCCGGCCCCTTGCGTTCCACCGAAACCCTGGTTCCCAAAGCATCCGAGAGTTTTTGCTGAAGCATCTGCGTTTCCGGGTCTTCAATTTCATCTTTTATTTTTCTGGTTATACGATTCCTGACAATCTCCCGTGACAACAACTCCGCCTCCCGCACTGTCATTTTTCTGTAAATAATTTCTTTATAAAACCCGAGTTGTTCATCTTTTTGTTTAGCCAAGCTTAACAATGGCCGAGTGTGCCCTTCGAAAATCAGCCCCTGCCTCAATCCTTCCAGAATTTCTTCCGGCAAAGTCAAAAGGCGTATTGTATTGGAAACAAATTCCCGACTCTTGCCCATCTTGGCGCCGACTTCGTGATGACGCATTTTAAACTGATCTACCAACTGCTTAAAAGCCTCGGCTCTTTCCAGCGGGCCCAAATCTTCGCGCTGAAGATTTTCAATCAGGGCCAATTCCAGTTTAACTTTTTCGGAAGGATCCTCGCGGATAATTACCGGTACTTGCGTCAACCCCGCCTGCCGCGAAGCTCGCCACCGCCTCTCGCCGGCAATTATTTCATATTCAACAACTGTGCCGGTCGGCACTTCTCTTTCGTGCCTAATGACAACCAGTGGCTGTAAAACGCCGTACTGTCTTATAGACTCGGCCAGCTCGCCGAGTTTTATTTCATCAAAAGTCCGGCGGGGCTGCATGGAATTCGGCCTGATTTTATCAACCTCTACCCAAAAAACTCCGCTTTCTTTTCTAATTCTTGGAAGTTCATTCATATTATTTTTTATTATATTAAAATTGACTTAGTAATGCAAATTTCTTACAGTATATTTAGGGCATTAAAAGGGCATGTGGCGGAACTGGCATACGCGTACGACTCAAAATCGTATGACCTTGCGGTCGTGTGGGTTCAACTCCCACCATGCCCACCGCGATAAAATCGTCCCTTGAAAACACAAAAAAGAAAGGAAGTGAAAATGACTGATTTCTACGACATTAAAGGATTATTAACCGAAGACGAAAGAATGGTCTTAGACATGACGCGCAAATTTGCCAAAAAAGAAATTCCGAATAAGTTTATGGCTGAATGTTTTGAAAAAGACCGATTCCCGACGGAACTAATACCTGCTTTGGCCAACGACTTAATGTGCCTTGGCATCAAAACAAACCCCGCCTACGGCGGATCCGGTCTTAGTAATATGATATACGGATTAGTTTGCCAAGAATTGGAAAAAGCAGACAGCGGTATCAGAAGTTTTGTTTCAGTGCAAAATTCACTGTGCATGTTCCCCATTGAACAATTCGGCAGCGAGGAGCAAAAAAAATACTGGCTGCCGCTGATGACCGCCGGCAAGAAAATCGGCTGTTTCGGGCTAACCGAACCGGATTTCGGCTCCAACCCGGCCGGCCTAAGAACTACTGCCATAAAAAAAGGAAATGAATTCGTACTTAACGGCGCAAAAATGTGGATTACCAACGGCACTATCGCGGATGTGGCGATTATCTGGGCCAAAACAAATCCTAAAGACACCACGGGAGAAAGTATCAAAGGGTTCTTAGTAGAGAAAGATACGAGGGGTTTTTATTCAAGGCCAATGAAACACAAATGGTCTTTGAGGGCTTCAGATACAGCCGAATTAATTTTAAACAATGTTGTCATTCCGGAAACCAATCTTTTGCCCGGTACCAACGCGGGAATAAAAACCGCTCTCGCCTGTCTTACTCAAGCTCGTTACGGAATCGCATGGGGAGCCGTTGGCGCGGCCATGGCCTGCTACGAATGCGCTCTTGATTACGCCAAAAGCCGAATTCAGTTCCATGGCAAACCGATTGCCTCGCATCAATTAATCCAGGCTGACCTAGTAGAAATGATAACCAAAATTACCAAGGCCCAACTTTTAATCTGGCGTCTGGCAAAACTTATGGATGAAAAAGGAATTGATAAAACGAGGCACATACAAGTTTCTATGGCCAAAATGGACAACGTTAAAATGGCCATGGAAATCGCCCGCTCGGCCAGAAATCTTCTCGGTGCCAACGGAATTTCTCTTGAATACCCGGTGGTCAGACATATGGCCAACCTAGAATCCGTATTCACGTACGAAGGAACAGACAATATTCACAAACTATCTATTGGCCGCCACATTACCGGCCTCAACGCTTTTTAAATTTTAAATACAAAACCCCGCGGTATCGCGGGGTTTGATTTTTATTTTATTTAGATTTGCGTTAAAACTTTTTCTATCTTTTCCAACGCCAAATCCACTTCATCTTTTTTTATAATAAGAGGAGGCGCAAAACGAATGACATGCTCATGGGTTTCTTTGGTCAAAACCCCCTCTTCCATCAAGGCTTCACAAAATCTTCTGGCCCCGCCGGCTTCTTTTTTCAACTCAACTCCAACCAAAAGCCCCTTGCCTCGCACCTCTTTTACGTGCGGGCTTTTTATTTCACGAAGCTGGCGTATAAAATAATCGCCCAGCTGTTTGGCGCGACCGGGAAAATCTTCCTCCTGCATCAACTTCAAATATTCCACCGCTATCGCGCAGGCCAAAGGATTGCCGCCAAAAGTGCTTCCGTGGTCGCCTGGTTTTATAACATCCATAACCCCCCAATAGCCCGCGACTGCGGAAATAGGCATTATGCCGCCGCCGAGCGCTTTTCCCAATATATACATATCGGGCTGAACATTTTCATGTTCACAAGCGAAAATCTTGCCGGTTCTGCCCAACCCGGTCTGAATTTCATCGGCAACAAAAACAACATTATTTTTTTTGCAAACCCCGTAAGCTTTCTTTAAAAATCCTTTAGGCGGAACAATAATTCCGGCTTCGCCCTGTATCGGCTCCACCAAAAAAGCCACGGTATTTTTGTTTATCGCCTTTTTTAAGGCGCGAATATTGCCAAAGGGTATTGAAACAAATCCCGGCGCGAACGGACCGAACCCGTCGCGATATTGTTCTTCTGACGAAAACCCAACCACTGTTATCGTCCGGCCGTGAAAATTACCACTGCAAACAATAATTTCCGCCTTGTCTTTTTCTACTCCTTTTATCTTATGGCCCCACTTGCGGACGATTTTTATCGCCGTTTCCACCGCCTCAGCGCCGGAATTCATCGGGAGCATAACGTCCATTTTACAAATCTGACAAAGTAATTTGGCGAGCTGACTAAGTGGTTCGTTATAATAAGCCCTGGAACAATTTGCCAGTTTTAATAACTGACTAGTTGCGACGCTTATAATCCGCTGATTGCGATGACCGGCATTAATAGCCGAATAGCACGCCATCATATCAATATAATATTTACCATTTATATCTTTTACAAAAACGCCATCGCCCTCAACCAAAACGACTTGCAGAGGCGCGTAATTATGCGCGCCGTATAATTCTATATCTTTTATTATTTCTGTTGCCCTATCTTCCATAAATAATCCTCCTTATTTTCAATATCTACCCTTCTTGTACCACAAAACTTGATATATTACAATAAAAATTTAAATTCAAACTTGGCCTTAAAATGCCTAAGAGGCAAGTCCTTTCCATAAACAACATTTACTCCGGGAATTTTATCGCGGTTTTTGTAAAGTTCAACAACCGCCCCGGCCACAGAATCTAAATCTTGTTTTTCATAACGAAGCCGCGGCACGGCAAATCTTACATAATTAACTTCTGGGAAAATTTCTTCCCCTGTTTCTTTATTGTAAGAACCGAAAGCAAAATAGCCTAATTCACAAGCCCTATGTCCATATTCTGAAAGAAGTAGAGCCGTTAAGGCCACTCCGCCAAAATCTCCCGGCTTCATTTTGCTGCCTTCAAAAAATTTATTTATATCAAGATAAACAGCATGTCCGCCGACGGGAGTTACGATGGGCAAACCTCCTTCTTTCATGGCCCCGCCAAACTCTTGAACCTGATTTATCCTATAATCCAGATACTCCTCTTTAAGAACGGTTCTAAGGCCGAAAGAAAGAGCCATAATATCCCGCCCCGAAAGCCCGCCATAAGTGGGATGTCCTTCTTTTGTAATCTGATAATTCATTAAGGCGTCCGGCATTTGGGGGTATTTTTTAACAAACAGACCATCCTGCTTTATAAAAACTCCGCCGCCCATATTAACAAGCCCGTCTTTTTTAAAGCTAATTGTAAATCCATCGGCACAAGAAAATATTTCTTTTACTATTTCTTTTATTTCTTTGTCTTCCTGCCCCTCCTCATATTTTTTGATAAACCATGCGTTCTCGGCAAACCTGCATGCGTCAAGAAAAAAAGGGATATTGCGCTCATGGGCAATATCGGAAACTTCCTTTATGTTCTTCAAAGAAACGGGCTGGCCTCCACCGGTATTATTTGTTATCGTAAGATAAATTAAAGGAATTTTATCTTTTGATTTTTCCAAAAGATCATTGAGTTTTTTAACATCCATATCGCCCTTAAAACAAGAATGAGAATTTTCATTTTTAAGCTCCGGGGAAAAAAGATTAAGGGCCCTGATATTGTTGGCTTCTATATTGGCCTCGGTCGTGTCAAAGTGACCATTGCTTGGAATAACCAATTCTTTGCCCAATCGTCCTATCAAAGTAAACAAAGCATCTTCGGCAGGCCTTCCTTGATGGAAAATAAAACTTAAAAATTCCCCGCCAAACGTTTCTTTAATTTGTTCTAGTAACAAGAAGTATCCCCTATTTGAACCGTAGGATTCGTCTCCTAAATGCATAGCCGCCCACTGTTCATTCGTCATTGTGGTAGTGCCGGAATCAGACAACAAATCGCACCCAGTAATCATTTCCGAAGGAAAAAAGAAAACATTGAGCCCCGCTTTGCTGAGCGCCTCTCCCCGCTCTTCTTTAGTAAAGTTTTTCTTAAATTCAACCGAGTGATTGAAATACGGACGTGATTTTTTAGATAAGCTCATATTTTAAATATACCGAAAAAATGTTAAAAAACAAGAATAAAAATATGAAGTATTTTATTTTTACATTCGGCTGTGAAGCCAACAAAGCTGATTCGGAAAGAATCAGACAAAAATTAAATAACCTCGGACACAAAGAAACTCTGAACAAAAAAGATGCCGGCTTGATTATGATAAACGCATGCTCTGTCAGGCAGTCGGCCATTGACCGCGTCCGCGCCAAAATAATGGAATTTAAAAATAAGAAAATTATTTTGGCCGGTTGTTTGCTGGAGTCTGATAAGAAAAAATTTCAAAATAAAATTTGGCAAATTTGGCACCCTAACGAATATTTTGACTTAATACCGCTTCATTCAAGCCCCCTTAGCGCTTTCGTGCCCATTACGGCCGGCTGTGATAATTTCTGCGCCTATTGCGCCGTGCCCTACACACGCGGACGAGAAAAATCCCGACCGACCGGCGAAATAATCAGAGAAGTCAAAAATTTAATTAAAAAAGAGTATAAAGAAATTTGGTTCCTGGGACAAAACGTTAACAGTTACAAATCCGGCAAAACAAATTTCCCAAAACTGCTTCAAAAAATAAACAAAATTCCGGACGAATTTCAAATACGATTTCTTTCTCCGCACCCCAAAGATTTTTCAGATGAACTTATAAAAACAATCACCCGATGCGAAAAAGTTGTCAGATACATCAACCTGCCTGTTCAATCAGGCGACAATGATGTTCTCAAAAAAATGAACAGAAATTATACGCGGGAACAATACATAAAACTGGTTAAAAAAATTCGGCGAGCGATGCCTGATATTAAAATCTCCACTGACATTATTGTCGGTTTCCCGGGTGAAACCAAAAAACAATTTCAAAACACGCTTAAACTTTGCCAAGAAATTAAATTTGATAAAGCTTATGTCAGTAAATATTCTCCACGGCCGGGCACAATGGCGGCAAAAATGAACGACAATGTTCCGTTCAAAGAGAAAAAAAGGCGCTGGCAAATTCTTGATAAATTAATTAACCCTTCGACTTCGCTCAGGGCAAGTCCAAAAAAAAAGAAATTAATTGTCGTGCTCGGCCCGACCTCTTCCGGCAAAAGCGATTTGGCGGTAGGGGTCGCCCGCAAATTTAACGGAGAAGTAATTTCGGCTGACTCGCGGCAAGTTTACAAAGGAATGGACATCGGCAGCGGAAAAATTACCAAAAAAGAAATGAGGGGCGTAAAACATTATTTGCTTGATGTCGCCAATCCTAAAAAAATTTTTACCGCCATAGACTTCAAAAATATGGCAGAAAAGACCATCGCTGAAATTTTGACCAAAGGCAAAATCCCCATTGTCTGCGGCGGAACCGGTTTTTATATCCACGCGCTTTTGGGCGGGGTGGACATACCAAGAGTGGCGCCTGATTGGGTTCTGCGCGCCAAACTTGAAAAAAAATCTTGTGAAGAATTATTTAAAATACTTGGGAAAATGGATCCGATTAGGGCCAAGAACATAGACTCCCAAAATAAACGCCGCCTCATCCGCGCCATTGAAATCCTTCGACGAGGCTCAGGACAAATCGCACAACCTCCAAAATTTAATTTTGATATATTATATCTAGGAATCAAAAGAGGCGATAAAAATTTGAAAGAATTAATTCACAAACGCCTTATAAAAAGATTAAAGCAAGGAATGATTGCGGAAGTGAAAAAACTGCACCATCAAGGCGTCAGCTGGAAACGTCTTGACGGCCTTGGTCTTGAATACCGATTTGTCAGCCGGTATTTGCGCGGGTTGCTAACAAAAGAAAACATGACAGAACAACTGGAAACGGCAATAATTCAGTATTCAAAACGCCAAATGACTTGGTTCAAAAAATACCCTTCGGCCACACTCAGGGCAAGCGCGCCGGGAATATATTGGGTTAAAAACGAAAAAGAGGCCAAAGGCCTCGTTAAAAAATTTTTAAAACTCTAAGCGGTAAAGATTGGTTTCTCTTTCTTTAAAGCCAAGTTTTTTGTATAAAGCAACGGCTGCCACTCTTTTTGGATTAGAGGTTAAATCAATGCAATTAACTCCATTTTTCCGCGCCTCGTTTATTAAGACTTCCACGATACTTTGGCCAATCCTTTTGCCTTGATAATTTTTGTCAACCACAACATCTTCAATAATACCGACTTTTCTGATAAAAGTTTCCGTAAAATGAATACTGCCCATTCCTACAATTTTATCCTTATGAAAAACAATACATATCTCCACATCGCCCTTAAGTATTCTTAATATATCATTAAGACAAATCTTGCTTTCTTTTGAAGAAAGTTGGCCCAGCAAATTATTTATATCTTCCAAAAATTGTTTCCTGTTTTTTATTTTTTTCAAAGACCCCTTTAAAAACAACTCTTTTTTCGGCATATTAACCTCCTTCTGGAACTTTTGTGTTTAGTGTTTAGTTTGAGGCATTATAAGACTTTCTTGATATTTTTTCAACTCTATTACAACATCCTTACATTCTCAAGTTTATAAGGATGTTATTTGGAAAGGAGTTCTAGAATAATCGCGCGGGCGTGGTCATTAATAAATCCTTCTGGAAAATCATTTGGGCCGACCCATTTCCATTCGGAAAATTTATGAGGTTCCTTTAAAACCGCTTCTTGGTCTGTGCGGCATAAAAACAAC
>JAHJQY010000028.1 GCA_018819015.1 Patescibacteria group bacterium | reverse complement strand
CTCGAGCGCGCGGAGCTCAGATTATAAATAAGTTTGCTGAGCCGTTTAGGCGATGCGGGCGGGAGTCCTACCCGCAAAATAGATGTTCGAAGTTGAACTTCGAACATTGGGGGAATCCCTGAATTAATAGTCGTACCGGACTCAAGTGCGAATTCGCTGATTGTTAGGTGTAATGCGGCATGATATACTTAATAAATAATAAAGGTCAAAAATATTATAAATATAATTATTATATACAATGCAAGCACACAAAATTTTATTAATAAGTTTTATTATTTTTGGATTCTTGGTTTTTGTGTTTCCGGTTGCCCGGGCGCAAGAAAACGTGACTTCGTCAACCGAGGCGATGACTGTGACTACGGAAGCCGATCGGGCATTGGTAATGGAAGGCGCTGTTTTGTCCGATGAGCCAGAAGCGCTAGAAGGGGTTCAGGTTGCGGAGCCGAAAAGCGTGCCTTCGTCTTTTGGTTTGTGGTGGAGAAATTTGGGCGAACAGATTTCGGTGGCGCTTACTTTTAATCCGGTCAAAAAGGCAGAAAAGCAATTAGTTTTTGCTGAAGAAAAAGTGAAATTGGCGGAATATATCACTCAAAATAGTACCGACCCCAAGGTTCAGGACAAGGCTCAGCAAATGTTGGTCAAGGCCAATGAATATATGCAGAAGATTGAAAACAAGAAAGACGATTTAGTTAACAGTACTGACCCAAATGCGAAAAATTTATTGAAAAATATCGTCAGGCATCAGATTAATCAAACACTTGTTTTAGATAAACTGGAAGATAAATTGCCGCCGGAAAAGTTAGAGCAATTCCAGCAATTCCGAGGACAGGTTGAGGTGCGGCAGGAGAATTTTTTGCAGAATCTGCAAAATAACCCAAAAGTTCCTCAGGAAGTGAAAGACAAAGTTTCTGAAGTGGCGGCGCGAGTTGAGGTTCGAGTGCAGGAACGGCAAGAATTTCGAGTCGAACAAAAAGATTTATTAGATCAAATTAAGACTGGAAACGAACAGGCCAAAACGGAGTTTGAGACCATGAGACAAGACAGGCAGCAGCAGCTTCAGCAAGTGCGGCGGGAATTTAAACAACAGCGAGACGAAATTATTAATCAAGCCAAAGAGAATAATGCGGGAGCGACCGGCGACGCGAAAGCGACCAATAAGATCAAGGTAACCGACGAGCTTAAACAGTTGATTCAGGAAAAGACGCAGGCTATCCAAGGTGTTAATCAGCAGGTAAAAAACAATGCCCAGGAAATTAAACAGCGGATTGAAAATAATCCTTCAAACTAGTTTACCATTGACAAAATATGTCAATATGTTAATATAAACAAAGTCAGAGATGAGGTCGCATTTCTAGATGGTCTTAGCAATTTAATAGAAAAACATGACAGGAACTATCAAGACTCTTGTTACAGACAGAGAATTTGGATTTATTGCTCGCGAAGGCGAGGAAAAAGATCTTTTCTTTCACGCAAAAGATTTGAGCGGCGTAACATTTGATGAATTGAAGATAGGCGATGCCGTTAATTTTGAGGTTGAGCAGACCGAAAAGGGTCCAGCCGCCAAGAAAGTCGCGCGCGCTTAAGACTTTAGTTTTACTAAAAAACCATCGTGTAAAAAACGGTGGTTTTTTAGTGCAAAATAGTGTATAATTATTACCTATGGCAAAAAGAAGCACGGGAGTGGGAAAAAGAAAAACTTCTCATTCAAAAAAGACCAAAAAACGACTGGCGATTAAGCGTGAAATGTTGGCAAAAAAGGCCGGCAAAAGGCGCAAATATGCCTAAAAGATTTTTATATAAAAAAAATAGGCCAAAAAGGGAAAATTGCCGTTTGGCTGGTGGATGGCGTTAAAATCAGGTGGGATTTGGACGAAGAATTTACTAATTTTGGCCACCATTTTCGTTTTAAAATAATTCCGCAAAATGAATTTTGGATAGATCGCGAAGCCGCGCCCGGCGAAAGAAAATATTTTATTGATAGTATGCTAATAATGCATAAAATGCAGTTGGCCGGCAAAAGCCACGATAAGGCGGTAAAAGCCGCGGACAAAACAGAGAGAGCGGAAAGGGAAAAATCAAAATTATTCAAAAGGATATCGTCTGTCAGAAAACACAAAAAAGAAGTTATTGAAAAAATCCATAAAAAATTATTAGGGACCGGCGCAGGCGCGATTAAAATTTGGGTTGTGCGCGGCGAACTGGTGCGTGATCTTTTTTTTCTTGATTTTACCGCGGGCGGGCACGATCTTGTTTGCGATTTTGTTTCTCAAAATGAAGTTTGGATAGACGACGATGTTGTTAGAGAAGATTTGCTATATGTTGTTTTGCACGAACTTTATGAACGTTTACAAATGGCCGAGGGGCTTTCTTATGACGATGCCCATGAAAAGGCGAGCAAAATTGAATGGGAAGCTCGTCATGATGCCAAAAAATTGGAAGAAAGTTTGTCGTCGCTTGGTTTTAATATGGTTTGACGGATCAGTAATTTTTGCGTTATGTTTTGATTGAGTTAATAATATTGCTCATTGAAAAACGGAGGTATAGAAAATGGCGAAAGTTAGGACAATGAAGGCTGAAGAGGCGGTAAGTTTGATTAAAGATGGAGACACGGTCGTTGTAGCGACTTTTTACAGCGTTGGTTTAGCCCTTGATTTGGTTAATGCTTTGGCTCATCAGGGCACAAAAAATCTGAATATTATAACAAATGATGCTGGGATTGAAGGAGTTGGTACCGGTTTGCTGATAAAAAATGAACAGATTTCAGAGTTGACTTGCTCTTATGTCGGCACTAACGCTGAAGCAGAAAGATTGGCGGCCATCGGAAAATTAAAAGTTGAGTTAATTTCACAGGGAACCTTGATTGAAAAATTAAGGGCTACCGGAGCCGGCATTGGCGCTTTTTTTACGCCGACCGGCGTGGGTACCATTTTTGAAAAAGGAAAAGAAAGAAGGATGATAAATAAAAGAACATACATTTTAGAAAAAGCTTTTTATCCCAAACCCAAGTTTGCTTTTGTTAAGGCCTGGAAAGCTGACAAGTGGGGAAATTTAGTTTTCAGGGGAACGGCCAGAAATTTTAATCCCGTTGTGGCCACTGCGGCCGAGGTTGTCATTGTTGAAGCGGAAAATATTGTTGAAGTAGGGGAGATTAATCCCAATGATGTTATGTTGCCATCTGGGTTCGCGAAGATTTTGGTTCAAAGTTCTGGTAAAAAAATAAGGCCGTGGCTGTTTAAAGAAAAAAAAGTTGGCGGAGTTGTAGATGATAAAAGAATCGCCATCGCCAAAAGGGCGGCTCAAGAATTGAAAGATGGCGATATTGTTAATTTGGGAATCGGCATTCCCACAATGGTGGCAAATTATATTCCTTCAGGAATTTCAGTCAGGCTTCAAGCGGAAAACGGTATTTTGGGCGTGGGACCGGCGCCGGCTCCCGGAGAAGAAGATTCCGATATCGTTGATGCCGGTGGTAATTCGGTGACAGTAATGCCGGGCGGAGCTTTTTTTGACAGCGCCATGTCTTTTGTTATGATTCGCGGTGGCCATGTGGATCTTACGATTCTGGGTGCGTTAGAAGTTGATCAACATGGTAATTTGGCTAATTGGACGATACCAAGCAAAAGAATGCCTGGAGTTGGCGGCGGCATGGAGTTGGCGGTTGGCGCGAAGAGGGTTATTGTAGTTACAGAACATACCACAAATAAAGGCCAACCAAAAATTGTTGAAAGGTGTTTTTTGCCTTTGACAGCCAAAGGGGTTGTGGATTTGATTATCACTGAGTTGGCGGTGATGGAGCCGACTGATAAAGGTTTAGTTCTTAAAGAGCTGGCTCCAGGTAAAACTCTGGAGGAAGTCCAAGCCCTAACCGGCGCCAAGTTGATTGTAGAAGGGGATATTTGAAAAATGAAAAAAGATAATCAGCTTTCAAAATGTTGTAATGCAAAAGTAAAATTAGGCGGGACTCCGGATTTTATTGGGAGTGATGAAATATGCACGGTTTATAATGTTTGTACGAAGTGCGGTCAACCATGCGATATTAAAAAAGTTAAAACAAAAAAATAAAAATAAAACGATATAAGCCGCTCTCGGCAACGGGGGTGGCTTTTTTTTGTATTTGAATTATTTTATTGTTAATGTTAATTTAAAAAAGAAAAAGAATTAAGAATCTTTGACAAATTAGGAGGACGAAGTGAAAAAAACATGGTTTTTAATTGTTTTTGTTTTGGTTTTTTTTGTGTCTTTTAATGCTTTTTCGGCTGAAAAAATTATAGTTTTGACTTTTGATGATGGACCAAGGCCGGAAGTTTTGAAAGACCTGCTACCTCTTTTGGAGAAGTATGCTGTTTTGGCAAATTTTTTTATGATAGGCGCGGAAGTTTCGGCGAACAAAACGTTTGTTAAAAAAGTGTACGATGGCGGGCATGAAATTGAAAATCACGGTTGGGGGCATGAAAATTTTAAGAAATTATTTAAACAGAAAGGCGCCACTGCGGTTGAAAAAAATTTAATGAAAGCCTCTGATGCGATTTTTCAAGCTATTGGCCGAAGACCGCGTTTTTTCAGACCGCCGTTTTGGGAGATAGCGCCGGAAATTGAAAAGATTATTTTGGGGCAAGGATATCGGGTGATGAAATTAGATAATCCTGATATAAACACAATGGATTATGAAGATGCCGACAAAAAGCGGTCGTCGGAAATTCTTATTGAAAGAGTTAAATCGCAAATTACGAAACAGGAAAAATGGAACATTTATACTCATGTTTTGGTTTTTCACGAATTGCCGATTGCAGTGGAGGCCTTGAAAAATCTTATTCCTTATTTTCAGTCCAATGGCTATCAATTCAAGCGTCTAGATGAGATATTTGGGGTTTTTGAGATAAAATTATTACCTAGTTCAGACGAGGTTCGTGCTGTTTATTTGGGTTCCAATAGTATTTATAGCAAGAAAAAAATAGCGGAATTGGAAAAAATTATTAGCACCACTAATGCCAACGGCATTGTTATAGATTTTAAAGACAGTAATTTGCCAGACGAGAAATTAATAGCAAATCTTGTTGAGCGTTTTAAGAAACTCAACGCCTATACAATAGCGCGGATAGTGGTTTTTCAGGATACATATTTTGCCAAAAGGCATTCCGAGGTAGCGATAAAAACTTCATCCGGTGATTTTTGGTGGAGTGGTAAAAAATCTTGGAAAAGATATTGGCTTGACCCGGCCTCGTCCTTGGCTCAGGATTATAATATTGAAATTGCCAAGCGCGCGATTGACGCCGGTTTTGACGAAATACAGTTTGATTACATCCGGTTTCCTACGGACGGCAACATGAAAGATATTTATTTTCCGATTTTTGACCCCGTCAAGATGAATAAAACATTGGTTATGAGAAATTTTTTTGAAAAAATTCACAGAGAACTGAAAGCTTATTCGCCCAAAGTCTCATTGGGTATTGACGTTTTTGGAGAAGTTTTTGTTTACGGAGGAGGAAACAGTATCGGCCAAAATATAATTAATGCCGCCGATTATTTTGATGTTCTTTGTCCGATGGCTTATCCGTCGCATTACAAGTGCGGTGAGTTTGGTCTTCAAGACCCAAATGCTCATCCGTATAAAACTTATTATTCCACTCTTTCTGCCGGACTGCGCTTTCTTAAGGGGAAAAAAGTTATAATTCGTCCATGGATTCAGGATTTTACCTTGAGAAATATTTATGCTTGCGGCCCGAAGATTGTTTATACGGAAGATAAAGTTGCCGAAGGAATACGGGCTGGTCGCGATCTGGGCATTAATGGTTTTATGCTTTGGAACGTGGGTAGTAAATTTCAAATTGGGGTTTTCGCCGATTCAATTCGTTAATAAAAAGCTCTACCATAGGTAGGGCTTTTTGTTTGTTGCCCGGAACGGGTTTTTCGGGTATAATAAAAAAGTATTAATGAAAAACAGCTCTTTTTTAAAAAAAAGTCTTATTTTTAGGGCTTTGGGGGCTGTTTTGGGCCCGATCATTAACAAATTATCAGCTTAATTACGGCCAGAAAAACGTATGGTTTTATTTTTTATCGGCATCGTAGAGATGCTTATTGTAACCACGTGGACCAAGCTTGTGATGCGCACGCGCATTATTGCCAGTGGAGTAGTTACCATGATCAATGTTTTGATTTGGTACTATGTCCTTCAGTCAATTGTTAATAATATAAACAATTGGACATTGGTTGTTCTTTACGCGTTCGGGTGCGCCATAGGCACTGTTATAGGCACTTACTTTTTCTCTTCCAAAGAAGAAAAAGAAGAAGAAAAGCGTTTTTCTGCTTCGGATGTCCTAAAAAACTCCGTCGCCTATGAATAAAATATTGGGGGTGGGGATCGCAGAAGATCCTTTCCCTTGGCCCAATTGAAAACCGCCTTCTTGATAAAAATTCGGAGGGCGGTTTTCATTTTATGTTCATATTTTTATTTTGGGATGTTATTATAAAATAAGCCATGAGAAGAAAAAAAACATATGCTATAGCCGCGGTGGATGAAGCGGGCAGGGGGCCGCTGGCCGGACCCATATCTGTCGCTGTTGTGGCTACTAGAGTAAATTCGAAATTCGAAATTCGAAATTCGAAATTATTGAAAAATATAAAAGATTCTAAAAAACTTAGCGCGAAACAAAGAGGGGAATGGCTGGAAATTTTAAAAAGTAATTTTGAGTATAAGGTGGCTATGGTGGGCGCGAAAATAATAGACAGAATTGGCATTCAGCGAGCTACTCATTTGGCTGTTGCCAGGGCGTTGCGTAACCTGCAACGAAGCGACGCTTCGTCGCAAACAACAAAACCGGATTTGATTTTGCTGGACGGACTTCTTTCTGCCCCTCGGCACTATGTTCAAAAAACAATTATCAAGGGCGATGAAAAAATCCCGCTTATTTCGGCCGCTTCAATAATAGCTAAAATTTGTCGGGATAAAAAAATGGAGAAACTGCACAAGATTTATCCAAAATATAAATTTGATTGCCACAAGGGTTATGGAACCAAGGCGCATTATCGCGCCATAAAAAAATACGGATTATTGCCGTTTCATCGCCGGTCTTTTTTGACTCGCGTGAAGGGTTTAAAAAATTTATGATTCAAAAGAAAAAAATATTGATAATCGGCGGGGGATTTGCCGGCATTGCGGCGGCCAAGCGTTTTTTGGTGTCGTCTTTTGCCCGTAAAAAATTTGACATAACTTTGGTTGATAAAAATAATTATCATACTTTTTATCCGTCATTTTTTAAAATTATTGCCGCAAAAAATATTGATCCCTCCCGGATATTTTCAGTGGCGGCGATAAAATTTGAGGATATTTTTAAAAAAGACAAGATTGAAATTTTAAAAAATGAAGTCAAGGATATTTCTTTCAAGACAAATCAGGCGGTTTTGAAAGTTAACGGATTGATTAAGCGCGTAAACTACGATTATCTTATCGTCGCGCCAGGCAAAGAAATAAAAAATCATTTTTTAAGTTTAGGGTCTTTTGAAGATGTTTTAAAAATAAAATTTTTGCTGGAAAACGTTTTTAAAAATAGGACAAAAAAAGAAAAGATAAACATAGTGGTCGGAGGCGCCGGTTTGACCGGGGTTGGGCTGGCGGCCGGTTTGTTTGAATGCGCGCGCGGGCTTGCCCGCCCCGGGCGGGCTAATTTTAAATTGATTGAAAGAGGCCCGGAAATATTGCCAGCCGTTTCTTCTTGGACAAGAGAGAGCGCGGAAAAAGTTTTAAATAAAATGGGTGTTAAAATTTTTACCAACAGTCGTTTTGAAGATTTTGAAAAAGAGGCGGATATTTTTATTCAGGCGACCGGAACGGTTCCCAGCCGCTTGTTTAAATCGGATTTTGCCGGACACAAAAATATTTTTGTGATAAAAGCTTCTACGGCGCAATCCGCTGTTCATCAAGGCAAATATGTTGCCGATGCCATTATTGCGAAAGAAAAGAAGAAAAAAATTAAGGATTATAAACCAAACAGAAACATTTATGTGCTGGAACTCGGTTTTATGGATGCCTTTGTTGATTTGGGGCTGATTAAACTTAAAGATATTCCAGCTCAATGGTTTCATCAATTGGCCTTTTTGAGGCATATGGTCGGGATTTTAGGCTGGCGCCAGGCCTATGCTTGGTTCAAAAAATATTGTAGAATTTCTTAATAGTTATGAAGAAAAGAATATATTTGGACCATGCCGCCACGACTTATATGGACCCGCGCGTAAAGGCGGCCATGGAGCCGTATTGGGAAAAAAATTTCGGCAATCCGTCTTCTATTTATGAAGAGGGCAGAGCGGCTAAAAAAGCGATCGCGGGAGCGCGGTTGAAAGTTGCCTCTGTGATTAACGCGCGACCGGACGAAATTATTTTTACGGCCGGCGGCACGGAAAGCGATAATCTGGCTGTTTTTGGTCTCGCCCGCTCTTCTGTGGGAGGTCGGACTTCCCACAGACCTTCCCACAGACCACATATCATTGTTTCAAAAATAGAACATCATGCTATTTTGCATCCCTGCCAGGCCTTGGGGGATTTTGAAATCAGTTATATCAGTGTGGATAAAAACGGCATCGTTGGTTTAGAAGAATTGAAAAATACACTAAAGAAGGAAACAATTTTGGTTTCAATTATGTATGCCAATAATGAAATAGGTTCTATACAACCGATTGCAGAAATCGCGAAAATTATTCGTAAGCATGGCGGCAAGGTACTATTTCATACCGACGCCGTGCAGGCGCCGCCTTATCTTGACTTGAATGTTTTAAAATTAGGTGTTGACTTGATGACTTTGAATGGTTCAAAAATTTACGGACCAAAAGGTATTGGCTGTTTGTATAAAAAACGCAATGTTAAACTAAAGCCGATTTTATACGGTGGCGGACAGGAAGCCGGCTTGCGCTCCGGCACTGAAAATGTGCCGGCCATCGTCGGATTCGCGGCCGCGCTGGAACTTGCCCAGAAAGACAGAGAAAAAGAATCCAAGAGATTGGAAAAATTGAGGAATTATTTTGTTGAAAGAATTTTAAAAATGGAGCCAAGCGCGCGGCTTAACGGTTCTTTGGAAAATCGCCTTCCTAATAACGTGAATATTTCTTTTTGTGGAGTGGAGGGCGAGTCTATCGTTTTGTATCTTGATGCCAAAGGGGTGGCTTGTTCCACTGGTTCGGCCTGCAGTTCGGACAGTTTGGAGCCGTCACATGTCATAATGGCGATTAAAACTCCGCCGAAATACGCGCATGGGTCGGTTCGTTTTACTTTGGGTAAAAAAACTATAAAAAAGGACATTGATTATGTTTTAAAAGTTTTACCGGGCATTATTAAAAAATTAAAAAATATTTCAGCAATATGACTAACGATGGCGTAAATTGGCAATATAGCGAAAAAGTTAAAGAACATTTTTTTAATCCCAAAAATGTTTTGTTTGATGATCCTGAACCGGGGCAGTTTGATGCTGAAGGAGAAGTTGGTTCTCCCGCTTGCGGCGACTTGATGAAAATGTGGGTGAGGGTAGAGAATGGAAAGATAAAAGATTTGAAATGGCGTACCTTTGGCTGCGCTTCAGCCATTGCTTCCACTTCTGTTTTTTCGGAGATGGTTACTGGAAAAACAATTGAAGAAGCATTAAAGATTACGCCACAGGATATTATAAAAGAATTGGGTGGATTGCCGCCGATAAAAATTCATTGCTCGGTTCTGGCCGATCAGGCGTTTAAGAAAACCGCGGAGAATTGGAAAAAGAGCAAAAAAGCTTTATAATTTTAATATGGAACAATTAACTCGTTCGCAATTTATATTACTGGTTCTTTTGGTGAGTTTTGTCACCTCTGTTTTTACCGGCATTGTTACAGCGACTTTGGTCAGCCAGGCGCCTTCGCCGATAACTCAAACCGTTAATAAGGTTATTGAAAAAACCATTCAGACAGTTGTGCCTTCAAGCGGAAAACAGGAATCTGAAAAATTATTAATTATTACTCAGGAAGATCAGATAGTAAAATTGGTTGAAGACACTTCTTCGGCCGTTGTCAGCGTGGTTGCCTCAAAAGATCTCCCTATTATTGAGCAATATTTCGTTAATCCTTTTGAGGGTGATGAATTTTTTAAGAATTTTTTCCAGGACGGCATTTTACCGCAGATTCAAGTGCCGCAATATCGGCAGAATGGCACCGAAAAGCGCCAGGTTTCCACCGCTACCGGTTTTTTTGTTTCGGCAGACGGCTATCTTTTGACAAACAAGCATGTTGTTGCCGACACAGAGGCGGAATATTCTATTGTTATGAATGACGGCAAGAAATTGGCGACTGTCGTTTTGGCCAGAGATCCGATTAAAGATATCGCTGTTTTAAAAGTGGAACCGATTAAGAACGGGGAAGAAAGCGGAAAATTTAATTATATTCCTCTTGGCAATTCCGACCAGATAAAAGTCGGGCAGACCGTTATTGCCATCGGCAATAGTTTGGGCGAATTCCAGAATACTGTTTCGGCCGGAATTATTTCCGGGTTGAACCGCACCATTATTGCCTCCGGGCCTTCCGGGGTTACGGAACAGCTTCAGAAAATTATTCAAACGGACGCCGCTATCAATCCCGGCAATTCCGGCGGTCCGCTTTTGGATTTGTCCGGAAAGGTTATTGGCATAAATACGGCCGTGGCGCAGTCTGCTGAAAACGTGGGTTTTTCTTTGCCGATAAATGTCGCCAAAAAGCACATCAGTGATTTAAAAGAATTCGGCGAGATTCGTTTTGCTTTTCTCGGCGTGCGCTATAGCATGAAAAGCAATTTGAATTATGGCGCGGTTTTGGCGAAGGGTTCTAATGGCGAGCCGGCGGTGATGAAAGGCAGTCCGGCCGAAAAATCCGGCCTTAAAGAAGGGGATATAATTTTGGAATACAACGGAACGCAGGTAAGCAGTAGCAATGTTCTGGGCGAACTCATTGATAATTCCAGGGTCGGCCAAAAAATTTCTTTAAAGATTTTAAGAGACAACAAGGAAGAAGAAATTTTTATTACTCTTGACGAAAGACCAAAAGATTTGTAGAATACTTTTATGTTACCATTTACCAATTTTACGGCAAAAGCTCAGGAAGCTATTCGTCGGGCTCATGAAATAGCAATGGAGCGCGGCCAAAGTCAAATTGACACGCCGCATCTTTTGGCCGCTCTTATTTTGCAGGATGACGGCGTGGTTTTGTCTATTCTGGACAAAATGGAAATAGACATTAATTTTTTGACTGATTCCGTCTTGGAAGAATTGGAAGAAATAGGCGGCGCCACCGCAATTATGCCGACGCAGCAGGTTTATTTGACCTCTGATTTAGGGAAAGCGATTGAATCGTCTTATCGCGCCGCGCGCTCCATGGGCGGCAAATATATTTCAACAGAACATTTGTTTCTCGGCTTGACCGATACGCCTTCCAAGGCGCGTGAAATTTTGGCGCGCCATCGCATTGATACAAACAGTATTTTAAGTGTTTTAAAAACTTTGAGCGGCAGCCAGAAGGTTCATGAGGCCGCGATTGATGATAAAAAATTGAGAGTTTTGGAAAAATATTCCCGCAATCTTACAAAAATGGCAAGAGAAGATAAGTTAGATCCTGTTATTGGCAGAGAAGAGGAAATAAGGCGCATTATGCAGATTTTGTCCCGCCGCACAAAAAATAACCCGGTGCTTATCGGGGAAGCGGGAGTCGGCAAAACGGCGGTCGTGGAGGGTTTGAGCCAGAAAATTGCCCAAGGAGACGTGCCAGAATCATTGAAAGACAAAGAAGTTATCGCTTTGGATCTCGGTTCTTTGGTGGCCGGTACAAAATACAGAGGAGAATTTGAAGAACGGCTGAAAATGGTGATGCGCGAAATTGAAAGAGCCAAAGGAAGGGTTATTCTTTTTATTGACGAACTTCATACTTTGGTTGGGGCCGGAGGGGCGGAGGGAGCGATTGACGCTTCTAATTTGTTAAAACCAGCTTTGGCCAGAGGGGAACTGCGCGCTGTTGGCGCCACCACCTTGAAAGAATATCAGAAATACATAGAGAAAGATTCGGCGCTGACCAGAAGGTTTCAGCCGGTTTATGTGGAAGAGCCGTCGCAGGAAGACACAATCGCGATTTTACGCGGCATTAAAGAAAAATATGAATTGTATCATGGCGTGCGCATAACTGATCCTGCGATTCAGGCGGCAGTTCATCTTTCAAGCCGCTATATTACCGACAGATTTTTGCCGGATAAGGCGATTGATCTTTTGGACGAGTCGGCGTCTGCCTTGAGGCTGGAATTGGACAGCATGCCAAAAGAATTGGAAAAGACCCATAAGGAAATAAGAAACCTTGAAATTGAAAAAGAGGCTTTAAAAAATGATTCTAATGCAAAGACAAAAATAAAAAAGATAGGCAAGCAGGTGGGTGATTTGAAAGAAAAAATTTCTTCTTTGGAGCTGAGGTGGAAAAACGAAAAAGAAGCAATTTCTTTCATCAGACGGCTGAAGTCAGACTTGGAATCAATGCGTTTTGAGGCGGACGCAGAAGAAAGAAAAGGCAACTTGACCAGAGTAGCCGAAATTCGTTATGCCAATATCCCGCAGACTGAAGGGGAGATGCGCAAACAGGAATCACGATTGAAAAAATTGCAGTCCTCGCGGCGCGTTTTAAAAGAAGAAATCGTAGAAGAGGATATTGCCGATATTGTTTCCAGGTGGACCGGAATTCCGGTTTCCAAAATGCTTGAAACAGAAGCGAAAAAACTTCTTAAAACAGAAGAAGAACTTGGAAGACGGGTGGTTGGGCAGGACGAAGCGATTACCAAAATTGCTCACGCCATTCGCCGTTCTAGGGCGGGTATTTCCGATATGCAAAAGCCAATAGGTTCATTTATGTTTTTGGGCCCGACCGGAGTTGGAAAAACAGAATTGGCCAGGGCGCTGGCGGAATTTATGTTTAACGACGAAAGGGCGCTTATCAGGATTGATATGTCTGAATTTATGGAAAAGCACACCGTTTCAAAACTCATCGGTTCTCCTCCCGGCTATGTCGGCTATGAAGAAGGAGGCCAGTTGACTGAACTTATTAGGCATCGACCCTACGCCGTCGTGCTTTTTGATGAAATTGAAAAGGCGCATCCGGAAGTTTTTAACATCATGCTTCAGATTTTGGATAATGGTCGCTTGACCGATTCCAAGGGCCGACACGTGAATTTTAGAAATACGATTTTGATTATGACTTCAAATGTCGGTTCGGAATATATCAAGCAGATATCAAAAATCGGCTTTTCCGCCGAGCCGGAAGAGCAGACAAAACAGGAAACGCTCAAAGAAAAAATTTATCAGGCGCTGGAAAGCCGTTTTAGGCCGGAATTTTTAAACAGACTGGATGAAATTATTATTTTTAACAGTTTGACTATTGATAATCTTAGAGAAATTGTAAAGATTCAGGTTGATGAAGTGGTAGAACGCCTCTCGGTTAAAGGCATTGTTTTTAAAATTTCTTCCGACGCTTTGCAATATCTGGCGCAAAAAGGCTTCAGTCAGCAATATGGAGCGAGACCGCTGAAACGGCTTATCCAAACAAAAATTCTTAATGCCGTTGCCGAACTTATTATTTCTGGTAAAATTGCCAGTGGCGATACGGTGTCGGCTTACACACAAAAAGATGAATTGGTGGTTGAGGGAATTGTGAAAAAAAAGAGGCGGGTCAAGAGCGCAGGTGGCGGAGCGGTCAATCGCTATAGACTGTAAATCTATCGCCCTGACGGGCTACGGGGGTTCGAATCCCTCCCTGCGCACATATTGCTAATTGGTTGTTTTTATTTATAATAATTTAATATGTCCCAAGATAATTTAATAAAATTAATTTGTAGCGCTTGCAAAAGGACGAACTACTGGACCAGAAAAAACAAGAAAAAGGTGGAGCGCAAAATAGAATACAAAAAATATTGTAAGTGGTGTAAGAAACATGTTGTACATAAAGAGGGGAAAAAGTAGAATTTTCTTGATATTTGTGGTATAGTTAATGTAATGAAAGGTAAAATTACAGGGCCGTACCATCATACTGTCCAGATATCAAAATCAGGGCTTGTT
>JAHJQY010000027.1 GCA_018819015.1 Patescibacteria group bacterium | reverse complement strand
GGCTCTTAGGGCGCGCAAGGCCGCCAAGGCCGCCAAGGAAAGCGTTTTGAGGAAAGGAGTGCTGGAAGGGCTGGCCTTGCCCGGAAAACTTGCCGATTGCCAGGTTTCTAATCCGGCGGAAGCGGAACTTTTTATCGTTGAAGGAGACAGCGCCGGCGGTTCGTGCAAGCAGGGGAGAGACAGGAAGTTTCAAGCAATATTGCCTCTGCGCGGAAAGGTTTTAAATGTTGAGCGGGCCCGTTTTGACAAGATGATTACAGCCTCCGGAATTAAAGATTTGATTATTGCTCTTGGCAGTGCGATTGCGGATGATTTTGATATTGAAAAATTGCGTTACCATCGCGTTATTATTGCCAGCGATGCCGATGTTGACGGGGCCCACATTCGCACTCTTTTGCTAACCCTTTTTTACAGGCACTTTAAGCCCATTATAGAGCATGGATATCTTTACATAGCCCAGCCGCCACTTTATAAGATTCAGCATGGGAAAAATATGCATTATGCCTATGATGACGCGGAGAAAGAAAAAATTTTAAAAACCGAATTTAAAAATGTTTCTCCGACAATTCAAAGATACAAAGGTTTGGGGGAAATGAATCCTTTGCAGTTGTGGGAGACGACCATGGATCCGGAAAAAAGGGTTTTAAAGCAGGTTGTGATTGAAGATGCGGAAGAGGCCAATCGCACCTTCGACATACTTATGGGTAAGGAAGTCGGGCCGCGCAAGCTTTTCATTCAGACTCACGCCAAAACCGTGGAAAATCTGGATGCTTAAAAATTATAATTGTGTTTATTTCTTGTCAGAAATTTCTTTTTGAATTTTTTCAATAAATTCTTCCAGCTTCATCTGTCCTTCGTCGCCGACGCGCGAACGTACTGCTACCAACCTATCTTTTTCTTCTTTTTCTCCGACAACCAAAATATAGGGAATTTTTTCTTTTTGAACATTCAGTATTTTTTTGGACAAAGTTTCATTGCTTGAATCAATCTCGCAGCGAAACCTGCCTGCCGGTAGGCATGGCCCGGTTTCGTTTAATTTTTCTAGAATTTTATTTCCGTAAGTGTTTGATTTTTCGCTTACCGGCACCACTTTAATTTGAACAGGGGAGAGCCAAACCGGAAACGCGCCCTGGTAGTGTTCAATCAGCATGGCCATTGTCCGCTCCAGTGCGCCAATGGACGAACGGTGTATTACCATCGGCCTGTGTTTTTTTCCATCTGCGCCTTCGTACCACATATCAAATCTTTCCGGCAGAGCGAAGTCAATTTGGACCGTGAATATCGTATCTTCTTTTCCGAAAACATTTTTCATTTGTATATCTAGCTTTGGACCGTAGAAAGCGGCTTCGTTTTCGGCTTCGTCGTATTTAAGTTTCATTTTGTCCAGTATTTTTTTCATCGCTTTCTGCGATTCGTCCCAGGACTTCGGATTGTCTATGTATTTTTCTTTGTTTTTCGGGTCCCACTTGGAAAATCTGTACCAATAATCAGTGAGGCCCAAGCATTTCATCACATATTGTATAAGGTCAACGACATTTTCAAATTCTTTTTCCAGTTGGTCGGGCATGCAAATTATATGCGCGTCAGCTAAAGTAAATTGTCGAATCCGTATTAGGCCGTGCATTTCTCCGGTTTGTTCGTTTCTGAACAGGCTGGCGATTTCCGCGTACTTTATGGGGAGTTCGCGGTAACTTCTCCGCCGGGATTTATAAATTATAAATTGGTGCGGACAAGTCATTGGACGCAAAACCATTTCTTCAGCTTGCCCTGAGTTTGTCGAAGGGCGCACCCCAAAAATAAACATACTATCTTTGTAATGTTCCAGGTGACCGGAAATTTTATAGAGTTCGCTTTTGGCCATAACCGGCGTATCGGTATATTCATAACCTCTTTTTATTTCTTCGTCCTCTATGAATCTTCGCAGGATTCTTTTAAGTGTGGCTCCTTTTGGTGTAAGCAAGGGAAGTCCACGTCCAACCACATCGCTTTGTACAAACAAATCCAATTCTTTCCCTAGTTTTATGTGGTCGCTTTGTTGCATGTTTTTATTCTTTTTCTTTTAATTCTATAATTTCTTCGCAAATTAAGCCTGGCTCATTGTTGCGGGCGCTGACTTTGCCTTTTATTATAACACATTTGTCTTCTTCCAAAAGATGCCCGAATTCGTTAAGCGTTCTGGGGAAAACCACCGCTTCTATGCTGTCGACTAGATCCATAAGTTTCAGAAAGAGCATTGGTTCGCCTTTTTTTGTAAGGATTTTTCTTATTTGCGATATTATAGCCATGAACATAACGGGTGTTTGGTTTTTGAATTTTTTTATGGCCGGAATGTTTAATCTAACTTTACTCATTTTGTCGCGATATTTATCAATTGGATGTCCGGAGATATAAAGCCCGAGAAGTTCTTTTTCCCACTTTAATTTTTCCTCAAAGCTGGCTGTTTTAGTTTTTTCTAGTCGCAGCCCCGGTAATTGTATTTCCTTGGTCGAACTAAAAAGCGAATCTTGATTTGAATTTTGCAGCCCCTTGACTTCTTTGTGATAAAGCAGAATCTTTTCCATATTGAAGAGCAAGGTGTTTCGTTCTCCGAAAATATCAAACGCTCCGGCCTTAGCAAGCGACTCCAGAGATTTTTTGTTTAAATCGCGCGAAGAAATTCTTTCTAATAAATTTTCTAGCGACGAGAACGCTCCGTTTTGTTTTCTTTCTTCAACAATATTTTTAACTATGTTTTCACCGACATTTTTAACTCCCTGGAGACCGAAGCGGATGGCTCTTTTGCCTCCTGTTTTTTCCGGGTTGACTAGAGTAAAATCGGAAGAACTTTCGTTTATATCCGGAGGCAAAACCAGAATATTCATTCTTTTACACTCGGTGATAATTTCTGACATTTTGTCCATGTCGCCGGCTTCGGCGGTTAATACGGCCGCCATGTATTCTCCCGGGTAATTGGCTTTCAGGTAGGCCGCTTGATAAGCAACTATCCCGTAACTAGCCGCGTGGGCTTTATTGAATCCGTAGCCCTTGAAAGGGTCAAATAATTTCCAAAGCGCTTCGGATTTTTGTTTAGACAACCTGCCGTGTTTTTGACATCCTTCAATGAAAGTTTTTTCCTGGGCAGCCATTTCTTTCGGGATTTTTTTGCCAATAGCCTTTCTGAATTTATCAACCGTGTCCCAATTATAGCCGGCAATTTCCATGGCAATTAAAAGTACATCTTCCTGATAAGTGATAACTCCGTAAGTTTCTCCCAAGATTTTTTCCAGCCGCGGGTCAAGATAGGTTGCTTTTTCCCGGCCATGTTTTCTGTTGATATAAGTGGGAATGTTGGCTATTGGTCCGGGTCTGAACAAAGCAATCATAGCCATAATATCCGCGAGGTTGCTCGGTTTTAATTCTTTAAGATAACGTGTCATTCCACTGCCACCCAGCTGAAAAAGACCCATTGTTTCTCCGCGGGCCAGAAGTTCAAAACTTTTCATGTCGTCCAAAGGAATTTTCCCCAAATCTATTTTTTCTTTTCGCAGTTTTTCTATTAGATTAACGGCTTTACCTAAAATGGATAAATTTCTGATTCCCAAAAAATCCATTTTTAATAAACCGATATCTTCTACCGCATGCATATCATACTGAGTAATAACTTTTTTACCCTTGGGCTCTAATTGCAAGGGCAAGTGATTAGTTAATTCGTCTGGGCTTATGACGACGCCGGCGGCATGCACAGAAGCGTGCCGGGCCGAACCTTCTATTTTTTGCGCTAAGTCCAATATTTCTTTTGCGTTTTTTTCTGTTTCATAGGCGGCTTGGAACTCAGAATTTATATCCATCGCTTTTTTAATATTCATCGGATATCCTTGCGAACCGAAAGGAATCATTTTTGCCAAGCGATCGCCAACTGGATAACCGTGGTTAAGCACGCGCGTTACGTCTCTCACTGCCGCTCTTGCCATCATTGTTCCAAAAGTGCCGATTTGCGCAACCTTATCATTGCCATATTTTTGTTTAGCATACTCAATTATTTCGTCGCGCCTGTCGTCGGCAAAGTCTAGATCAATATCTGGAGGAGACGGGCGATAGGGGTTTAAAAATCTTTCAAAAGGAAGTCTATATTTTATCGGATCAACATTGCTGATGCCAAGAAGATAGGAAACAAATGATCCGGCGGCAGAACCACGCGTATTTGTGATAATATTTTTTGTTTTCGCCCAATTAACAAAATCAGCAATAATTAGAAAATACGGAGCGTATCCTTTTTTGTTTATAACTCCTAGTTCGTAATCCATTCTTTCGTTTATTTCTTTTGTCGGTTTTTGGTATTTTTCTTTCAATCCCTTTAGCGATAATTTTTTAAGATAATCTTCCGCAACTTCTCCTTGGGGTATTTCAAAGTGAGGAAAAATCCATTCTCCCAGTTTCAAATTTATGTCGCACCTTTCAGCTACAGCCAAAGTGTTTTTAATTGCCTCCGGAAATTCAGAGAAAAGGGAAGTCATTTCGGCCGGCGACCTGAAAGAATAATCTTCATCTCTCATACTAAGACGGTTTGTGTCGTTAACAAGTGTATTGGTTTGAATGGCGATAAGGGCGTCTTGGGCGGCGGCGTCTTCTTTTTTTATATAATGCACGTCTTGAGTCGCGATTAGGGGGATATTTAATTCTTTGGCCAGTTTTATCAATCTTTCGTTGGCCAAATTGTAATTCGGGACATTGGGATGATGCTGTATTTCAATAAAAAATGAGTTTTTTCCGAAGATGTCCGAGTATAGTTGAGCGGCTTGTTTAGCTTGTTCGTATTTTTCGCTAAGCAACAGCCGAGGCAATTCTCCTCCCAGGCAGGCGGAAGAGGCCATCAACCCCTTTGAATATTTAGCCAGAAGCTCTTTGTCCACTCTGGGTTTATAATAAAACCCTTCAAGGTGGGCGATGCTGTTTAATTTCAAAAGATTTTTATATCCTTCTTCGTTTTGCGCCAAAAGAACAAAATGATAGGGCTTGGCGTCAATGCCGGTTTCTTTTTGGTGAAGCGATCTGGGCGCCACGTAGACTTCTGTTCCGAGAATAGGATTTATGCCGGCGCTTTTGGCCTTTTTATAAAACTTAATGGCGCCATACATATTGCCGTGGTCGGTCAAGGCCAGGGCCGGCATCTTGTGGGAAACCGCTTCGTCAATCAGCTCGTCAATTTGAGCCAAGCCGTCCAGCAGGGAATAGTGGGAGTGAGTGTGAAGATGAACAAATGACATAATTTTATACTTAATTCTACAAAATTTTTGTCCCATTATCACTATTGACCACAGTGATTAGGCGTGCTATTTGTTTATTCCAAGCTATCACATAACTGGTACTATCGTCTTAGTTATGTGGCATATTATTTATATTGCATTTATTTGGGGATTGTATAAAATAGGTAAATATGACAAATAAAACCGAAAACAAAATAGAAAAATCAACGGAAAAATTAGCCGTTATTGAAACCGGCGGGAAGCAGTATTTGGTCCGCCCGGGCGACAAAATAAAAATAGAAAGATTAAAAAAACCCGAAAAGGGAACGACTATTGTTTTTGACAAAGTGCTTCTGCTCGCCAAAAACAGCGACGTAAAAATCGGCGCTCCTTATTTGGAAGGAGCCAAGATAAAAGGGGAGTGGCTGGCGGAGAAAAAAGACAAAACCGTAATCAGCATGAGATATAAGTCAAAAACAAGACAAAGCCGACGGCAAGGCCATCGCCAAATTCATACCGAGGTTATTATTTCCGATTTTTAGCCCCGACGCTCTAAAGCGTTTTTGAGAGTATCACTGTCTGCGTATTCCAATTCCGTACCCGTGGATAAGCCGCGTCCCAAGCGGTTTATTTTAATCGGGAATTTTTTGTTTATTGGTTCCAAAATTTTTTCTATATAGAGCGCGGTATTTTCTCCTTCCGGCGTGGCGCTGAAGGCCAAAATAATTTCTTTCAAATTTTTCGCAACGACCTCTTTTTTTACTTTTTCAAATAATTTTTTCATTTTAACTTCGCTTGGCATTTCCGAACCGACAGCCGGAACAAGCCCGCCAAGCACAAAATAAAATCCGTCATATATTCCAGCCTTTTCAATGTTGTCCAAATCAACATCTTTTTCTGCCACTAGCAAAATATTTTTGTTGCGATTGACATCTCTGCATATCTGGCAATTTTCATTATTTTTGGATTCAAAAAAACGCCGGCATTCAGGACAGCTTCGCATGTCTTTTTTCAGGCCAAGAATTGATTTTGAAAATTGCTCAAGAAAGTTAACATCTTTATTTAAAAGCGCGTAGACAAAACGGCGCGCCTGGCGCGGTCCGATACCCGGCAGTTTTTCAAAATATTCAGCGAGTTTTTGTATTGTATAATTCATCCGGACCTTTAATTAAAATCGGCTTTTTCTTCCATCAAAGACTCTGCCAATCCTTTTTCTATATTTACGAAGCTAGTTTTTTGCGGATTGAAATACAAATCTATTTTTCCGGTCGGGCCGTTTCTGTGTTTTTCAATAAAAATTTCAGCGATATTTTGTTTGGGCGAATCTTTTTTGTATCGGTCCTCACGGTATATAAATAGCACCACATCCGCGTCTTGCTCAAGAGATCCGGAATCACGAAGGTCGGACAAGCGCGGTATTGGCGGATGGCGCTGTTCCACCGCTCGGGACAATTGGGAAATAGCCAGTATGGGGATATTAAGCTCGCGCGCCAGTGATTTTAAAAATCTTGAATTTTCAGTCATTTGTTGCACCGGGTTGTCATTTGCTCGTCTGGGGGGCATTAGTTGGATATAATCCACCACCAAAAGTTCGATGTTATGCTCGGCTTGAAGCCGTCTGGCTTTTGACCTCATTTGAAGAATGTTGGAAGACGGGTCATCGTCAATAAAAATAGGAGCTTTGGATAATTGTTCCAGGGCTTCGCTTATTCTTTCAAAATCTCCGTCTTGAGCCGAAAGCCGTCCGTTTCTTAATTTCCATAAATCAACTTGGGCTTCGGCTGCTAAAAAACGGTCAACAATTTGATGGGCGGCCATTTCTAAACTAAAAATTCCCACGGGCACATTGTGTCGAACGGCCGCATGGCGCGCGATGTCCAATGCCAGCGAAGTTTTGCCGACAGAAGGCCTGGCGGCCAAAATAATAAGGTCAGATTTCTGCAGTCCCGCCAATTTGTGGTCCAGCTTGCTAAAGCCCGTGGGGATGCCTCTTAATTCTCCTTTTGATTTATGCAGTTTGTCTATTCTTTCCCAGGTTTCTCCCAAAAGATTTTTTAATTCAAAAAATCTTTTCAAAGAAATTTTGGCAATGTTAAAAATTTTTTGCTGGGCTTGGTCAAGCAGAGAATCAACATCTTCTTCTTCCTGGTATCCCAAGTCGGAAATATAACCGGAAGCGTGTATTAGATCTCTAAGAATCCTTTTCTTGTGTATAATCTCCGCGTAGTATCGGGAATTAGCGGCACTGGGAACACTATTGACCAGCTCGGTTAGGTAGGCGTTCCCGCCGATTTGCTCAATAACCTTTTTTTCTTTGAGGCGGGCGGAAACGGAAAGAATATCCACAGGTGAATTTTTGCTGGCTAGTTCGTAAATCGCGTTATAAATTATCTGGTGTTTTTCATCATAAAAATCTTCCGGCGTCAGAATATCGGCCGTTTGTGTGACAGCATCTTTGTTTAACAGCAAAGCGCCAAGAGTAGAAACTTCAGCGTCTAAATTGTGGGGAGGAATTCTTGTTGCCATATTGATTGCCTTAATCTTATCAGAACAAGCCCGGCTAGTTCAAGCGGCGTTTGTGTGGCGAAAGTGCACAAGATGGGGACTATTTTGTCCGGGCAATAATAACGTAATTATCTTTGGTCAAATCTTTAATTTCATAGCTAAGTTTGTTAATTTTTTCGCGCAATTCGTCGGCTTTCCGCCAATCTTTTTTCTGGCGCGCTTTTTCTCGTTCTTCGGCCAATTTTTGAACTTTTTTGGGTATTTTTATTTCTTCTTTTTTAGTTTCCGCTAACTTGAGCCCCAAAACTTTATCAAAATCCAACGCCGTAGCCAGTTTATCCTCGCTGTTGAGGTTCGACTTCAATAGTTTTTGTAAAACGGCTAATGCTTGAGGGATGTTAAGGTCGTCGTTTATTTTTTCCGTAAATTCCTTTTTGAATTTTAAATTTATTTTTCTTTTTGTTTTGCCAAGTTCGCGAACTCGTTCTTTTAGGTGATTTAAACCGCTTTGCGCCGCTTCCAATCCAGCCCATGTAAAATTTAACTTGTTTCTGTAATGAGTGTTTAGCGCGAGAAACCGGAAGGCGAGGGGATTAAAATTTCTTTTTTCAATATCTTCAAGCGTGTAAAAATTTTTTAGCGATTTTGACATTTTTTGATTATCAACCAGCAAGTGTTCTCCCTCTACCCAGAATTTTACAAATTGTTTGTCGGTAACTGCTTCAGATTGGGCGATTTCGTTTTCGTGGTGCGGGAATAGCAAATCTATCGCTCCGGCGTGAATATCAAAAGTTTCTCCCAAATATTTCATACTCATGGCCGAACACTCAATATGCCAGCCGGGTCGTCCCCGCCCAAGGCGGGGCGCGTTCCAGCTTGGTTCATCGTTCGCTCTTTTCCATAAAATAAAATCACCGGCATTTTTTTTGTTGTATTCGTCGGCTTCAACTCTGGCGCCGTGCTTTAAATTTTCTTTATCAATGCGGGAAAAATCCCCGTATTTTTTAAATTTAGAAGTATCAAAATAAACAGAATCGTTTTCGCTTTGATAAGCAATTTTCTTTTCCAGAAGAACGGAAATTAATTTTACCATTTCTTTAATATGGTTTGTTGCCTTCGGAAATTTATCCGCCTTTTTTATGTTTAATTTTTTTAAGTCTTCAAAAAATAATTTTGTGTAGGGTTCGGTAATTTCTTTCAGGGTTTTGTTTTCGTCACGCATTTTTTTGATTATTTTATCTTCCACGTCAGTGATGTTCATAATGTGTCTTACTTCATAACCGTTATATTCGAGGTTTTTTTTAAGAATATCTTCAAAAATATAAGTACGCAGATTGCCGAGATGAACTCCGTCATAGACTGTCGGCCCGCAAGCATAAAAACCAACCTCGTTGTTTTTAAGGGGCACGAATAACTCCTTCGTTCTTGTTAGAAAGTTATAAAGTTTTACAGCCATTTTTTATTTTTGAAAAACAGAAACATTCCAAAGGTGGCGACAAACATAATCCCAATTATTATCCAAAAATCTCCCCCCATTCCCAAAATTGGAGTGTAAACTGTATTCATGCCAAAAATACTTGACAAAAGCATAAGAGGAAAAGTAATGAAAGCCATGATGGTTAGAACTTTCATTATTTCGTTGGTTTTGGTGGAAAGCAGGGACTCGTTTGTTTCGTGAAGAGTTCCGATAATTTCTTTGCTGTTTTCTATCAAATTTTTAATTTCCATATACTGGCCAACGACAATATTTAATTCGTGCTTGTTTTCTTGGAAAATTTTTTCAAAAGAAGAAAGAATTCCGCCATGGAGATAGAAAGCTCTTTGGAAGTCCAGAATATCACGCCTAAGCAAAGAAATCTTTTTTAAATTTTGTTTTTCGTCGCCGTTGAATATCTGCTGTTCTATCTTATTTGTTTTTATGTGCATTTCGTCAATTTGATGCAGGGCCGAATCGTACAACTCTTTTAGTATATTTAATACCAGGGCGGCTGGTTTGTTGCCGAAACATTCTTTTCGAAATTCTTCTTTACTCGCCGCATTTTTGATGAATTTTTCCAAGGCAGGAAGATAACAATATTGCGTGGTGATAAGAAAGTTTTTTCCGATAACAAAATCTATTTCACAGCCGGGCCCTTGATTTGTGTCCGGAAAATGCAGAACAAAATAAAGGTTGTTTTCATAAACATCAATTTTAGAACGCATCGTTAAGCTGGTTAGTTCTTCCGCCACCAGCGGTTCTAAAAAATATTCTTTTGCCAAGTCGCTTATTTCTTTAGCGCTTGGAGACACTAAATTTACCCATGTTAATTCTCCGCACTTGATAGTCTTGTTCATATTTAGTATTATTTATTTAATATATTTTTTTAAAGTATACCACAAAATGTCTAAATTTTTCAAAAAATCTATTTTTGCCGGCGGGCTAGTGGCCATTGTGATAGCTATTTTCATGCTGGGCATCTATCTGGGGTATAGCAACCGACCGGCGGCAATTAAGGTTCTTTCCGTTTTTAATAAACAGGACCCCGTGGTTTCCCAGGAGCTAGACTTCAATTCTTTTTGGAAAACATGGAATATTATTGAATCCAAGTATGTTTCTAATGACGGCTTAGATAAGCAAAAAATGCTCTGGGGGGCAATTTCCGGCCTAGTGGGCTCTTTGGGCGACCCCTACAGCTCCTTCTTTCCGCCAAAAGAAGCGGGGGTTTTTGAAAGCAGTGTCAGAGGAGATTTTGAGGGAGTAGGCATGGAAATCGGAATAAAAAATAATATTTTGACCGTGGTGGCTCCCCTGAAAGGAACTCCGGCCGATATGGCAGGGATGAAGCCGGGCGACAAAATTTTAAAAATTGAAGATACATTGACAGCGGATTTAACTGTTGAAGAAGCGGTACAATTAATCCGTGGAGAAAAAGGAACGAAAGTCGCGCTATCTATTTTAAGAGAGGGGACCGAAGAACCATTTCAAGTGGAGATAGTACGAGACGTAATACAAATTCCTGTTTTAGAAACAGAAAAAAAGGACGGCGGGATTTTTGTTATCAATCTTTTCAGTTTTTCCGGTCGTTCTGTTAATGAATTTAGAAATGCCTTGCGTGAAATGATAGATTCCGGAAGTTCCAAATTGATTCTTGATTTGCGAGGTAACCCCGGCGGTTATCTTGACGCGGCGGTGGATATAGCCAGTTGGTTTTTGCCGATGGGCGATGTGGTGGCGCGAGAACAATTTAGCGACGATCACGAGGAGCTTTATCGCAGCAAGGGCTATAATGTTTTTAATAATCTGCCGATGGTGATTTTGATTAACGAAGGTTCTGCCTCGGCCTCAGAAATTGTGGCCGGAGCGTTGAGCGAACATGGCAAGGCAACTTTGGTGGGAAAGAAGACTTATGGCAAGGGATCGGTTCAGGAAATGATTTCTATTGAAAACGGCAGCTCGCTTAAATTGACCATCGCGCGATGGCTGACGCCGAACGGGAAATCCATTTCTAAAGAAGGGTTGGAGCCGGATATTTCCGTTGAATTTACCAAGGAAGATTATGAGGCCGGCCGCGACCCGCAAATGGAAAAGGCGATAGAGGTGTTGAATAAATAGTTATAATAGAGTATATTATTCACAATATGAAAGTGATTTTAATTCAAAACGTGCCTAATTTTGGGCAAAAAGACGAGGTAAAAAATGTCAGCGACGGCTATTGGCGGAATTTCTTATTGCCGCAAAAATTGGCCGTGGAAGCGACTTCGGCCGCGCTGGCTCAAGTCCAAAAAAGAAAAGAAAAAATAGCCGAAGAAAAAGAATATAAAGAAAAACAGCTGGCTAAAATGCTGGAAAATCTTAAAGAAGAAACTTTGGTTATAGAAAGAAAAGCCGATAAAACAGGCACTTTGTTTGACGGCTTGGATATCAAAGAACTAATGCAGTTAATCAAAGAAAGGTTGCGAATCGAAATTCCGGAAGAACTTATAAAATTAGAAAAACCGATTAAGAAAATCGGTTCTCATGAAATTCAGATTGGCGATAGTATTTTAAAAACAGAGATTAAGCCGGAATAACATTAATCACCGAAACTTTTTTTGTGCTCCCGGTAAAATTGGTTTTTCTTTTTTTTGTAAATTTTACTTTACCTATTATTAAAGAAAAAAGAGTGTGGTCTTTGCCCTGGCCGACGTTTTTGCCGGCAACGAATGCAGTGCCTCTTTGCCGCACAATAATAGAGCCGGATTTGGTTGTTTGTCCGTCATAAAGTTTAACGCCTAAATATTTAGGATTTGAATCCCTGTTATTTTTAGTTGAACCGCCCGCTTTCTTATGCGCCATATGATTTTGAATATAAAGGAAAAAATTAAAAAAATCAAGTCCCCGGAAAACGATGTTTTTGTTGTTTTGATTATTTTGGCTGTGGGGCTTATTTCTTTTGGTTTGGGGCGCCTTTCGGCGCTGGCGGAAAGAAAAACCCCGATTGTCATGAGCGAGGTCGGGCCTCGTTCACTTGATGAGGGAAGTCCGACCTCGTTCATTGGGTCAACAACAGAAAAACTTTTCGTGGCCAGCAAGGGCGGGACAAAATATCATTATCCGTGGTGCTCGGGCGCTTTGCGCATTAAAGAAGAAAATAAAATCTGGTTCAATACCAAAGAGGAAGCCGAAGCGGTCGGCTACACCCCGGCCAGCAATTGCAAGGGGTTGTGAGAAAAGATAAAATTAGAAAATGAAACTTGAATTAAACATTGTAATCAAAAACAGCGAGGAACTTGAAAAGTACGTGGATGAAAATCAAGACCTGCGTTATCCGGACAATGATATCCGGATGGAATTTGAGCCGAGAGAAAATGAAATCAGAGACATAGAATGCAAGGATTTATTTCTCTGCACTTTTAAAGATGGGGGAGTGGACCAGCGATTTAATTTTTTAGGAAGGGATATTATGTGCTGGGGCGATTGCGTTTTGAAAGATTTTTGGGGAAGGAATTTTATGGGCGGCAGTTTTGTGGGAAGGGATTTTAACGGCGTTAACGCCTGGACGTGGACCTTTGAGGGCAGGAATATACAGTATTATGCCGTATTTGTCGCTTACAATTCTTTGAGCTGTTCCGGTATTTTCGGACGGCTGGAAAATTCTCTCCATAAATGCTTGAACGAGGAAATAGAATATATTAAAGAAGAAAATTTTAAATACGATCTTTATAGTGTTTATTAAATCTGAAGGGGGGACTGAACATTGAAAATTAAAATAGTTTTAATTGAGGGCGCGAAACCGCCGCGCAAAGCGTTAAAAGGCGACGCTGGTTATGATATTTTTTCAAACGAGGATATTACTTTATGGGCAGGGGATAAAGCATCAATAAAAACTGGATTTGCCACAAAACTAGAAGATGGTTTTGTTGGGCTTGTTTGGGACAAAGGTGGTATATCAAATAATTATGGAGTTACAGTGTTGGGTGGCGTGTTCGACTCAAATTATATTGGCGAATGGGTTATCGGTTTAGTAAATTTGGGGAGGAAAGCATATAGAGTTGAAAAAGGTCAAAAAATCGCCCAAGTGCTTTTCCAGAAAGTTGAAAAGCCGGAACTTGAGTTTGTTAAAAAATTACCAAAGACAAATCGGGGAAACAGAAAATTCAACAGCACGGGAGACAGATAATGAACAAAGGTGAAAGAAAAAGAGTTTATTGTTGTCGGTGCCAAACGTGTGTTGGATTAGGCTACCCCGGACTGCTTAAAAAAGATGTTGCGTATATTTGTACCAGGTGTCAAAAAAAGATAATAGAAATAGAAAATTTTCTAATAGAAAAATTAAAAGAAATAGACGTATTAAAAGAAAAAACAAAAGTTATTGACGACATGCTCAATAATGGCGGTGATTTCTTTGATATCCTTGGAATAAAAAATCCGCTTAAATAGATTTTATATAAACCCGCTAAGCGGGTTTTTCTTTTGGTTTGTCAACCTTTTTGCATCTTTTTGCGGGTGGCGCGGAGGGTAGAGAATTGCTTCTTGCTTATTACTTCGCTCAGTTTCCCTATATTTTCAAGGATTTTTTTGGCCTTTGGGGCGTCAAAAACCTCTCTTTCGCTCAAAATTCGCGTCAGATAACCGTTTTCTCCAAAAACCCTATCTACACCTTCTTCGTCCATAAAGCCGCAAATAGAGGCCTGCAAGGCCTTTAATTGCTTGTTATTTAGGCCATTTTGGTCTTTCAGCTCAAAATACTTGTTTATCAGGCTGGGAATCTGGGAGCTGGCTATTTGGTTATCCAGGGATTGGCCAGAATAGAGGTGTTTCCACATCGGGCACATTTTTTGATACCCGCACCAGTCACACAAACCGGACGGAGTAGGAATGAATTCCTTGCCTGATTTAACTAAGTTTTGTATTTCGTTTATTATATTTAAAATTTCCTGTCTGGTTTTTTCAAGAGATTCTTGGGTTCTGGCTGTTTCTATTTTTTCGTTATGTTTTAAAAAGTAGAGTGATAGTTTTATGTTTTCCGGCTTCAGGCGCGGCCATTTTTTCAAAAGACCCAGATGATAAAGAGAGAGCTGTAAATCATTATCCAAGTCTTTTTGCGATGGCATTCGCTTGGCCGTTTTATAATCTATAATTTCATAAGTATTATTTTGAGGATTTTTGTCCAACCGGTCTATGATGCCGGCCAGCACGTGATTTTCTTCGTTTTCTTTGTCTTCAATGGTTGTCTCAAAGCGCGATTCCAGTTCAACCACATTAAAATTCCACGGAGGATTTTTCTTATAAAAATTTTTTAACAAAGAAACCCCCTCGTCAAAATAGGCCTTAATCGTTTTTTCTTCCAGGTTTTTGGATTTTTCCAGCCATTGGTTGCCAAAAAAGTCTAAAACTTCGTCTAGGCTGGGGTAGAGAGGAGTTCTTTCAAAAACCTTTTTTAAGGCGGAATGAATGATGGTTCCAAAAATTGCTTCAACTGACCTTGGAGTTTTTATTTTATCCAGTTCCTGGTACTTAAATTTAAGCGGACAATTTTTGTATGTGCTTAAAGCGGAGTATGATGTGCGCATATACGCTTAGTTTAGCAGGGGAGGAACAAAAAAACAAAAATATATAACGTCGCACAATATACCTTTTGCGACAT
>JAHJQY010000005.1 GCA_018819015.1 Patescibacteria group bacterium | reverse complement strand
TTCGGCCCATTTTGAGCATACAATAGTGGTAGAAAAAGACAGAGGCAGGGTATTGACAAAAATATAGAAATAGTGTAAGGTTAAAAATAGAATAAAAAAATAAAATAAATAGCAAAACAAGGAGGTGACTTAATGCCACAGTTACAGACCCAAAAAGCGACAGCCGGTGGAGCAGAAGTAGTCGGTGCGATCTGGGCACAACTATCGACGACATCGGCAAAAAAAGAAGAAAGTTATTGTCTGAATTGCCCCGCAATTTGGCGACAGAGATGTGAAGCTGGGGGCAGTTGCCCCTATGTTCGTTGATCTAAATTTGGTAAGAACTAACCCCGCCAGAGTAAACTGGCGGGCCTTTTTTTATTTTGTTATGATGTTCTTATGCGAATACTGGGGATAGACTACGGCACGAAAAAAATTGGCCTGGCCCTTTCTGACGAAAGCGGCCGTTTTGCCTTTCCTCACTCCACAATTTATGTAAAAACAACGAAACCCAGTTTCGTTGCAAAAATAAAAGAGGTTTGCGAGGAGAACAAGGTTGGAAAGATTATTTTGGGCCGGCCGATGGGGTACAAAGGCGACGCGCGGGAAATTTTAAAAAAAATAGAAAAATTTAAAATAATTCTGGAAAACAAAATTGGTCTGCCGATTGTTTATGAAAACGAAGTTTTAACAACCCGGCAAGCCAAAAGGCCTATTGAAGTGGGCCGTCCGCGCGGCCATTTATCTAAAAATGTTCGAAGTTCAACTTCGAACATTAAGAAAATTGACGCTTCGGCGGCCGCTTTGATTTTGCAGTCGTTTCTGGAAAAAAATTAACGCATAATATTTTTTGTGATATAATAAATTTTATGGAACAAAACATTTATTTATCCGTCATTATTCCCGCCTATAACGAAGAGAAGCGGATTGCCGATACTATTATGGATATTCGCCAATACTTGAAAAGACAGAATTATGCTTCTGAAATAATTGTTGTCAACGATGGTTCAAAAGATAGAACTTCCGAAGTTGTCGGCAATCTGAAAGATATTATCCCCAATTTGAAATTTATTGATAATGAGAAAAACAGGGGCAAGGGAGCCGTGGTGAAACAGGGAACGTTGGAAGCGGTGGGCGAGTATCGGCTTTTTGTTGACGCTGACAATGCTATATCAATAAAAGAGTTAGATGTTTTCTGGCCTTTTATTAAAGAACAGGGATACGATGTTGTCGTTGGTTCAATTGAAATAGCCGGCGCCAAGAAAAAAGAAGAATATCAGGGATTTAGCAAAATTTATCGTAATGTTTTTGGCAAACTTTCAAAATATCTGGTTAGAGCGCTGGCAATTTGGGAGATACATGATACCCAGCGCGCTTTTAAGCTTTTCACAAAAGAGGCGGCCGAAAAAATTTTTCCTAGGCAAACCATAACGCGCTGGGGTTTTGATATAGAAGTTTTAGTTATCGCCAAGGTTTTGGGGTACAAAATAAAAGAACTCCCCGTGACATGGCTTAATCCGCCCGGCCGGGTGAATTTTATGAGCTATATCAGCACTCTCAAAGAACTTTTGCAGATTAAGTGGAATTTAATAAGAGGTAAATATAAACAAAATGTCGGGTAGAGATAATCCTGAATTTAGAAAAGATTTAGTTAGCGGCGAGTGGGTTCTTGTTGCCGTGGGTCGCCGCAAAAGACCAATTTTTAAAACCGGCGCCAAATGTCCTTTTGATGACCCGCAGAAAAATGGGAACCCTTTTCCTCTTCTTTGGTTTCCCCATCCGCAGACACCGACTTCCGAGATGGAAGATTTTAATTCCTGGTTTGTGCAGGTTATTCCGAATAAATACCCGCTGCTTTCTCGGCAAAAAGAATGCCCGGCCCCAAAGAGAGAAGGCGCGCAAGAAAGACTTTGGGCCGTCGGTTACCACGAAGTGATAATAACAAGAGATCATTTAAAAACGATAGACAAGATGTCGCAGGAGGAAACGCAATTGGTTTTGAAAGCGTATAAGGAGCGGTATCGCGTTTTGGCTAAAGACGGATGCATAAAGTATATTTTAATATTTCACAATCAGGGCCGGACGGCGGGCGCTTCGGTAGCCCATCCTCATTCGCAGTTGGTCGCTCTGCCTGTTATTGACCCGGATGTTTCTCGTAGCTTAAAGGGTTCTTTTAATTTTTATAAAAAAAATAAAAAATGTGTTCATTGCGTGATGATTGATAAAGCGACAAAAGATAAATCAAGGATAGTGAACAAGAATAAACACTTTGTTACTTTAGTTCCCTTTGCTCCTAAGGCTTCTTATGAAACAAGAATATACCCCTTGGCGCACGCTTCTAGATTTGAAGATTTAGACAAGGAACTTTTTCCGTATCTGGCCGACGCCCTAAGAGATGCTCTTTCAAGAATTAATAAAGTTTTGAATAATCCGGATTATAATTTTTTTATTCATACGGCCCCTGTCGGGGACAATACAAAACATTACCACTGGCATATTGAGATACTGCCTCGGGATTTTGAATGGGCCGGCTTTGAATTAGGCGGCGGCATAGAAATTATCTCCATTTCTCCCGAAGAGGCCGCCTTGAGCTTGCGGGAAGCGAAAATCAAACCATGATTAAAGAGCTTTTTTGGGTTTTTTTGGCGGGAACTTCGCCTGTTTTAGAAGTCCGAGTCGCGATACCCTTGGGTATTTTTGTTTTTAAACTTAATATTTTTTTGGTTTATATTGTGGCGGTGGTTGGGAATTTTATAGTGGTGCCCCTGCTGTTGATTTTTTTGCGTTATTTTTCTGAATTTTTAATGCATAGATTTTATTTTTTTAATCGCCTTTTAAGTTTTGTTTTTTCAATGACGCGAGCGCGCCATTCGCCAAAATTTGAAAAATTAGAATATTGGGCACTGGCTGTTTTGGTGGCTATTCCCTTGCCTTTGACCGGCGCTTGGACAGCCAGTCTTTGCGCTTTTCTTTTTGATATTCCTTTTAAAAAATCGCTTTGGTTGATTGGCGCCGGTATTATGGTTGCCGGCTTGATAGTAGTCGCTTTAAGTTTGCTTGGAAAAGGCATTTTTCTCGGTTAAAATATATTCAATGAAAAGACTTATAATAGCAAATTGGAAGATGACACCGCAGACTGTTCGCGAGGCGGAAAATTTTTTGTATGAGTTTCAAGCCAGGGCGCCAAGATTAAATAATATGGAAGTGATTATTTGCCCGCCCTTTGTTTATTTAGAGCTTCTTTCGGAGAAATCCCGACGTAAAGTCGGGACCCCGACCAGGGCGTCGGGGTTCAAAATAGGCGCACAGGATGTTTTTTGGGAAGATAAAGGTTCTTATACCGGCGAAGTGTCGGCGGTCATGCTTAAAAATTTGGGCGTGAAATATGTTATTGTCGGCCACTCCGAGAGAAGAGAAAATTTATTTGAAACCGACGAGGTGGTGAACAAAAAAATAAAATTGGCTTTGAAAAAAAACCTGAAAGTAATTTTTTGCGTAGGAGAAAAAGAACGGGACGCGGACGGCGCTTATTTGAAGTTTATAAAAAAAGAATTATTGGAAGGATTAAATAAGGTGGCGCGCAAGGATTTTAAAAATTTGATTATTTGCTATGAGCCGGTTTGGGCGATAAGTTCGCGCAAGGGCGCTCAAGTTGACACGCCAAAAGATTTTTTAGAAGTGAGTATTTATATAAGGCGCGCGCTGTTTTTTAAATTTGGCAGAAAAGCGGCTCACGAAATTCCTATTTTGTACGGCGGCTCTGTTGACGGGGAAAACGCAAGAAGTTTTTTGGAGGAAGGCGGCGCGCAAGGTTTGTTGGTGGGAAGAGCCAGCCAAAAGGCAAAAACCTTTGTGGATTTATTGAAAAATATTCAATGAATATTCCGGACATAAGAAACGCAAATTTGGAACAAAAGCGTGTTCTTGCGCGGGTTGATTTTAATGTAGAATTTTCTTCGCGCGGTGAACCAAAAGAGAAATACAGGATAGGGGCGGTTAAAAAAACTATAGATTTTATTTTATCCAAAAAGGGAATAAAGTTGGCGCTTTTGTCACACTTGGGGCGGCCGGGGGGCAAAGACAAGATTTATTCTTTTGAGCCGGCTGTCGGCGCGATAAGCAAAATCTTGGGCAGGCGATTGGTGTTTGCGGAAGACTGCGCGGGCGATAAGGTAAAAGAAAAATTGGGCAAACTTGAGGCGGGTGAAATATTGATGCTTGAAAATGTTCGTTTTCATAAAGAAGAAGTTGAAAATAGCGGTGATTTTGCGGAAAAATTGGCTGAAAATTTTGATATTTATGTAAATGAGGCTTTTAGCGTTACCCATCGCGCCCAGGCGTCAATCGCAAAGATTGTTGAATTTTTGCCTTCGTTTGCCGGGATTAATTTTTTGGAAGAAATAATCGCGCTGAGCAATATTCGCAGAGGACTTGAGGGGCCGGCCGTGGCAATTATCGGCGGGATAAAAATTGAGACAAAGTTGCCTGTTATAAATTTTTTCGCGGAAAATTATGACCAAATTCTTTTGGGGGGCAGAATCGGACTGGAAGCGGAAAACCGGAAATTAAATTTTCCGGCCAATGTTATATTGCCGAAAGATTATTTGGAACAAGGTTTTGACATTGGCCCTTTGGCGATAAAACAATTTTCAGAATTTATTAAAAACGCAAAAACAATTGTCTGGAATGGCCCGCTGGGGCAGTTTGAGCGGGAAGAATTTTTTGTCGGGACAAAAGAAATTGTTAAAGCCATTGTTAAGAACAAGGCGGCGTATAAGGTGGCGGGCGGGGGAGAGACGATTCAAGTTTTGGAGAAGCTTGATTTAATTAAAAATTTTGATTTTGTTTCAACGGGCGGCGGGGCGATGCTGGAATTTTTGGCAAAAGGAACACTTCCAGCGCTGAAAGCGCTGGAAAATCAAAAATTAAATCTTAAATCTCAAAAATAATGTATGACTTAATTATTATCGGCGCGGATTCGGCCGGCCTGTCGGCCGGCATTTACGCCGGGCGTAAAAAACTAAACGCTATTATTTTAACTGAAAAAATCGGCGGGCAGTCTCTTTACGCCGCCAGCATAGAAAATTATCCTGGATTTTTAAATATCTCCGGGGTTGATTTGGTTTCAAAACTTAAAGAACAGGTTCAAAAGTTCGGCGTTTCTATAAATGACGGAGAAAAGGTTTTGTCCGTAAAAAAAGACAACGACGTTTTTATTGTTGAAACAAAAAAAAATAAATATGAAGCCAGAGCTGTTATTATTGCCACCGGCAGCCGCTGGCGGGCATTAAACATTCCGGGGGAAAACGAATTTATCGGCCGGGGAGTAAGCTTTTGCGCTATTTGCGACGCGCCATTTTATTTCGGCAAGGATGTGGCCGTGGTTGGCGGCGGCAATTCCGCTTTTGACAGCGCTTATGATTTATTAAAATACGCTAATAAAATTTATTTATTGCAGCGCGGGGAGAAATTCAAAGGCGATGAAGCTATGTATAATAAATTGAAAAAAAGCGGTAAAGTGGAATTTTTAACCAATGCGGAAACAAAAGAGATTCGGGGAAACAAGTTTGTTGAAAAAATAATTTACGAGGATAAAAAAACAGGCCAAACAAAAGAATTGAACGTGGGCGGCGTGTTTATAAACATAGGACAAATACCGAATTCTATTTTTGTTGAGGGATTTTTAGAGCTGAATGAGAGAAAGGAGATAATTATTGATTGCAAAAGCAATGCCGCGTCCGTGGAGGGTGTTTTCGCCGCCGGCGATGCGACAAATGTAAAATACAAACAGGCGATTATAGCCGCGGCCGAAGGCGCCAAAGCGGCCCTTTCGGCGTATGAGTATTTAGTTTGCCAATAGTTTGTCTATCAATTCTTTTATTTGTTCATAAGGCAAAGCTCCCGGTATTGTTGTTATTATTTCACCCACAGAATTTGTTATGACAGCAAAAGGAGTGCCTTGCGCGCCGAGATTTACGGCCTCTTGCGATGCTTGAATAATTCTTTCCGAATAATTATTATTTTCCAGACATTGTTCAAATTTATCTTTTTCAATTCCTGTTTCTTGAGCGATTTCTACAAGTTCATTTGTTAATGTGTCTTGGGCGAGAGCGGGCATTTCTAAAAGTTTATCCAGGTATGCCCAGAATTTTTCATTGCCGCCAATTTCAGCCGCGCACTCGGTCGCTTCGGCCTCTTTTTCGGAAACAGGACCAAGAACGGGGAAGTGGCGGGACACCCATTTTAATCGGCCGTTTTTTCCATATTCTTCCATCAGTTTTTGCGCTGTCTGGTGGAAGCTTCGGCAGTGGCCGCAATTGATGTCAAAATAAAGAGTCAGGGTTAGTTCCGCGTCAGGATTTCCTAGAACATGGTCTTTTTCTGTGGCAAGCATTGTTTTAACTTGTTTGTCTGGCGGGACAACGCTGGCCGTCTGGGCGTTATTTGCGGGTTTTTGCGTGTAAATAATGGCGCCGGCGATAAGCGCTCCGGCAGTAATGATTGAACCGACTATTAAAAATTTGTTATTTGAGTTTTCCATATTTAGGGATAATACAGGTTTTTTAATTATAATACAAGTTTAATCTTTTTGTGTGGATAAGTATTGAAAAAGTGTTGAAAGCCGAGACAGAAGTTGATTTTGAGACGAGATTGAAGCTGGAGAACGCGGTGAGAAATTTGGAAGATAAGGAAATTTTGGCTCGGTGGTCAAAATTCATTGAAAGCAAAACCGAAGCCGGCGCGCAAGAGGAGGTTAAAAATTTGCTGGAGGCGCTGGTGAACAAGATCAAGATTAAATAGTTGACCCCGTCGCCAATACTTTGCGTGACACCGGGATTTTTTTTGGACCTAGGCAGAATTGAACTGCCGTCTCGACAATGCGAATGTCGCGTCATGCCACTAGACCATAGGCCCTTCCGACTGGCTCAGGGTAAACCCCTTCGTCTTGAACCATTTTACTATATTTTATATACTAAATTCAATCCCATAGCAGAAATTAAAATTTCGCTACGGGACGGGCATGATTATTTAAAATATTTTTTTTATTCTTTATGATTTCTACATTCATCATTTCTTCGTCTTTTTTGGCCATTATTTTTTCCGGCTGGGCGATATTGGGTATTTTGAAATTGCCGCAAGGCAATGAAAAAATGGTTCAAATTGCCAAAGCCATTCAGGAGGGGGCGAAAGCTTATTTGAACAGGCAGTATAAAACAGTGGCGCTGGTGGCGGCTGTTTTATTTTTGCTTATCGGTTCCTTGCTCGGCTGGCTGACCGCTTTCGCTTTTTTGGTCGGGGCTTTTTTGTCGGCCTTGACGGGCTATATTGGGATGAATGTTTCGGTGCGCGCCAATGTCAGAACGGCCGAGGCGGCCCGGGGAGGATTGGAAAAAGCTTTGAATGTGGCGGTTCGCGGCGGCGCCGTTACCGGCATGCTGGTTGTCGGTTTGGCTCTTTTGGGCGTGAGTCTTTTTTATTTTTTATCGGGAGATTTGCGCGCTTTGGTTGGTTTGGCCTTTGGTGGTTCTTTAATTTCTATTTTTGCCAGATTGGGCGGGGGGATTTTTACCAAGGCCGCCGATGTGGGGGCTGACTTGGTTGGCAAGATTGAAGCCGGCATTCCCGAAGACGATCCGCGCAACCCGGCTGTCATCGCCGACAATGTCGGCGATAATGTCGGCGATTGCGCCGGTATGGCGGCTGACCTTTTTGAAACTTACGCCGTTACGGCCATAGCGGCGATGATTCTAGGTTCCCTGCTTTTTGTCGGTTTTTCAAACGCTGTTTTGTATCCTTTGGTTTTGGGCGGAGTTTCAATTATTGCTTCTCTTGTCGGGATATTTTTTATTAAATTAGGCCCCAAAAAGAATATAATGAACGCTTTGTACAAAGGGCTTATCGCCACCGGTATTTTGGCGGCCGTTGCTTTTTATTTTGTGACCGAAAAAATGATGGCAGGCAACGGGCAATATGCTGTTTTGAATCTTTATCTCGCTTCGCTTGTCGGTTTGGCGGTGACCGGTTTTTTGGTTTTTATAACCGAGTATTATACCTCAACAAAATATAAGCCGGTGCAGGATATTGCCAAGGCCTCTGAAACAGGACATGGGACTAATGTTATTGCCGGCTTGGCGGTGTCAATGAAATCAACGGCCTGGCCGGTTATTTTTATAGTAATTTCTATTTTGGCGGCTTATGCTTTGGCCGGCATTTATGGCGTGGCTATTGCCGCTATGGCTATGTTGTCTATGGCCGGCATTATCGTGACGATTGATTCATATGGGCCTATTACTGATAACGCCGGCGGGATTGCGGAAATGGCGGAGATGGGAGAAGAAGTGAGGGCCGTGACCGACCCTCTGGATGCTGTTGGCAATACCACTAAAGCCGTAACCAAGGGATATGCCATTGGTTCGGCCGCTTTGGCGGCGCTGGTTTTGTTCGCCGATTACACGCACAGCATAGCCGGCGAGGCCATGTTTTTGATAAATGACCCCAGGGTTTTGGCGGGCCTGTTTATTGGCGGACTGCTTCCTTATCTTTTTGGAGCGCTTTCCATGCAGGCGGTTGGAAGAGCGGCCGGTTCGGTGGTGGAAGAAGTGCGCCGGCAGTTTAAGGAAAAGCCCGGCATAATGGAGGGGACTGAAAAGCCGGATTATGGACGGACGGTTGATATTGTGACCAAGGCGGCCATTGGGCAGATGATAGTTCCGGCTTTGTTGCCGGTTGTAATTCCGATTTTAGTCGGTTTTATCCTCGGAGTTGAAGCGTTGGGAGGACTTTTGGTTGGCTCTATTGTTACCGGAATTTTTGTTGCCATTTCCATGACTTCCGGCGGCGGCGCTTGGGATAATGCCAAGAAATATATTGAAAGCGGCCATTTTGGCGGCAAGGGTTCTTTTGCGCACAAGGCGGCCATAACCGGCGATACAGTCGGCGACCCATATAAAGATACCGCCGGCCCGGCTATTAATCCGATGATTAAAGTGGTTAATATCGTGGCTTTGTTAATTGTAGGGTTATTGGTTTAACAATGTCTTTAGAAATAAAACAGCTTCCTAAATCGGAAATAGAAATAACGGGCGAGATGCCGGCGGAGGAATTCTCCATTTTTTGGCAGAAAGCGGTTAAAGAATTATCTAAAAATATTTCTTTGTCGGGATTTCGTCCGGGAAAAGTTCCTGAAAAAATTTTTCTTGAAAAAGTGGCCGAGGGGGCAATTTTGGACAAGGCGGCCGAATTGGCGCTGCAAGATGCTTATTTAAAAATTATAAAAGAGAAAAAAATAGAGGCCATCGGTTACCCGCAGGCGACTGTTACCAAAATTACAAAAGGAGGCCCGCTAGGCTTTAAATTCCAGACGGCGGTTTTGCCTGAAATTAAATTGCCGGAAAACTATAAAAAAATTGCGGCCAAGGTCGCGCAAAAGAAAGAAAAAATTGTTGTTGAAGAAAAGGAACAGCTGGAAATTATGGACACGATTTTAAAAAATTCGCAGTTTGAAATTCCCCAAGTTTTAATAGAGAGCGAAAAGGTTAAAATGCTTTCCGGTTTTAAAACAAATATTTTAAACATGGGGTTGAAATGGGAAGATTATTTGTTGCATGTTAAAAAAAGCGAAAAAGAAATTTTAGACGGCTGGAACGAAGATGCGTTAAAAAGGGTTAAATACGGCCTGCTTTTGGATCAACTGGGGAGAGTGATGGAAATTAAGGTTAGCGAAGAAGAGATGGAAAATAAAAGCAAAGAATTCGGGATAGTTGATCAAAAAGTGGACAAAAGCCAAATTATGGATTATGCTTACAGTATTATAAGAAATGAAAAAATATTTTCCGCTTTGGGCGGATAAGAAATTATGTTAATACCAACAGTAATTGAAAAATCGCAGTTTGGAGAGCGCGCTTATGATATTTATTCCCGCCTTTTGAAAGAAAGAATTATTTTTGTGGGCGGCCCCATAACGGACGCATTGGCGAATATAGTTATCGCTCAGCTGCTTTTTTTGGAATCTCAGGATTCCAAAAAAGATATTTATCTTTATATTAATTCTCCGGGCGGTTCGGTTACGGCCACATTGGCGATTTATGACACCATGCATTATATTAAATCGGATGTCTCCACTCTTTGCGTCGGCATGGCCGCCTCCGGCGGCGCGGTGATTTTGGCCGGAGGGAAAAAGGGCAAAAGATTTGCTTTGCCGAATTCGGAAGTAATGATTCATCAGGTGATGGGGGGCGCCGAGGGGCAAGCATCCGATATTGAAATAGAAGCAAGGCGTATTTTGAGGGTGAAAGAAAAATTAAACCACATTTTAGCCAAACATACCGGGAAGTCTCTTGTTCAGGTGGAAAAAGACGCGGACAGAAACTTTTTTATGGACGCTGACGAAGCCAAAAAATACGGCCTGATTGACGAAATAGTCAAAAAAGCGAGTTAAAAAATATTCTAGACAAAGATATTGTTTTGTACTATTATGCCAAGTAGTGTCTTGATTTTTGACTATAAAATAACGAGGAGGAAAAGATATGAATTACCGGAATCAGTATGTCATAATTGTAATAATTGTTTTGGGGTTTTTTATGTTTCAAGGTTTTTTTGACAAACAGTCGGCTGAGAAAAATATCAGCTATACAGAATTTCTTGCCATGGTAAACAATGAGAGTGTTGGCGAGGTTGTTATTCAGGGGCAGGAACTTTTAGCCACTGATTTGAATCATGTTCGTTTTAAGGTCTACGCGCCTCAGGATGCGGATATGATTAATATTTTGCGGCAGAAGGGGGTTGTCATTACCGCCAAACCGCCGGCCGGAACTCCTTGGTATGTAGCGGTTTTATTTTCATGGCTTCCAATATTGTTAATTGTCGGTGTCTGGATTTTTTTCATGCGTCGGGCGCAGGGAGGCGGAGGTCTTGGAAGTTTTACAAAAAGCAAGGCGCGAAGAGAAATCCCGGAGGCGAGGTTTACGGATGTGGCCGGCATTGACGAGGCAGTGGAGGAAGTAAAAGAGATAGTTGAATTTTTGGAAGACCCGTTTAAGTTTACCAGATTGGGCGCCAAGATTCCCAAAGGGGTTCTTCTTGTCGGACTTCCGGGCACCGGTAAAACTTTGCTTGCCCGGGCTATTGCCGGCGAAGCGGGTGTTCAGTTTTTTTCTATTAGCGGCTCTGAGTTTGTTGAGATGTATGTGGGGGTTGGCGCCGGCCGTGTGCGTGATTTGTTTGCTCAAGCAAAGAAAAATCTTCCCTGCATTATTTTTATTGACGAGATTGATGCCATGGGCAAGTCTCGCGGCGCAGGAGTTGGCCAGACGCACAATGAGGGCGAACAAACTCTCAACCAGTTGTTTGTAGAAATGGACGGGTTTGAAGTTAATCAGGGCATTATTCTTTTAGCTGCGACCAATCGTCCGGATACGCTTGACCCGGCCCTTTTGCGCCCCGGTCGTTTTGATCGGCATATAGAAGTGCCATTGGCCGATAAAAACGGACGCAAGAAAATTCTCCAAGTTCATACCAGAGATAAAAAATTATCCAAAGATGTTAGTTTGGACGAGATTGCCCGCGCTACGCCTCATTATTCCGGCGCAAGGCTTGAAAAAATAGCCAATGAAGCGGCAATTTTGGCGGCGCGCGAAGGGAAAGATTTTATTGAAATGAAAGATTTCTGGCACGCAAAAGATCGCGAGGACATGGGGATTGAGCGGCATATGCAGGTGAGTGACAAAGAAAGAGAAATCACCGCTTGCCACGAAGCGGGACATGCTTTGGTTGGCGTTTTGGTCCCGGGGAATCCGGTTAACAAGGTTTCAATTATTCCTCGCGGCAGAGCAATGGGCGTAACTTCCTTTTTGCCTATTGAGGACCAGTATTTTTTTACTAAAGAATTTCTGTTGGCTGAAATTAAAATGTTGTTGGGCGGTAGAATTGCCGAAGAGATTGCTTTTGGCAAAAATTTTATTACTACCGGAGCCCAAGGAGATTTGCGCGTGGTAACCAAAACTGTTCGCCAGATGGTCTGTGATTTGGGAATGGCTGATAGTTTGCCGCTGCGTTCTTTTGGCGAGCGGCACGATTTGGTTTTTCTTGGCAGAGAACTTGGCCGCAATCGTGATTATGGCGAGAATTTGGCCAATGAAATTGATAAAGCTTGCCAAGAAATTATAGATGATTGCGCGAAAGAGGTATGGAAAATGATAAACGAAAGAAAAGAAACGCTTAATGAAATTACTCGGTTATTGCTTGAAAAAGAGACGATTCTCGGTGAAGACGTAAAAGTAATCGTTTTTAAATAAATAAAAACTGCCCTTGGGCAGTTTTTTGTATTATTCTTCTTTTTTAGAACGTCTTAAAAAGGCGGGAGTTGTTTCCCAGCTCTTTTTTGTTTCTTCGTTGTTTGTTTTTTTGTCATTGGCGCTTTCTCCGTTGGAGTTTGCGTTTTGAAGTATATTTTTATTTTTTAGAGAATTTGATTCATCCGGGAAACCGGAGGCAACGACGGTAATTTTTATTTCTTTCTTTTTTAGCCGGCTATCGTGAAAGGCTCCGAAAATAATTTTTGCGTATTCATCAACAGACTCCGTAATTATTTTGGCGGCTTCTTGAATTTCTGACATTGCCATATCTTCTCCGCCGGCGATGGCAAAAAGAATTCCTTTTGCGCCGTCAATTGATATATCCAAGAGCGGTGAATTTATAGCCATTTTCGCGGCCTCCTCCGCTCTTTTTTCTCCCTGCGCCACGCCTATGCCCATTAGAGCCGAGCCGGCATTTTTCATAATCGCTTTTACGTCCGCAAAATCTACGTTTATTATACCCGGAAGAGTGATAAGGTCGGAAATGCCCTCTACGGCTTGCCGGAGAACCTCATCGCATATCGCGAAAGCCGAAACAAAAGTGGTTTCTTTTTGAATGATGCTCATAAGCCTGTCGTTGGGTATGACTATCATGGCGTCCACCGCGTCTTTTAGCTCAATCAATCCTTCTTCCGCTATTTTTGCCCTCTGGGCTCCTTCAAAAGAAAACGGTTTGGTTACGACAGCCACAGTCAAAGTGCCTTGTTCTTTGGCTATTTTGGCGATAATCGGCAGGGCGCCTGTTCCTGTGCCGCCGCCAAAACCGGCGGTTACAAAAACCATATCGGCCCCCTTAATTGCTTCCTGTATTTCTTCCTTTGTTTCTTCGGCCGCTTGTTTGCCGAGTTCCGGATTCATTCCGGCGCCTAATCCTTTTGTTAAATTCTTGCCGATATGTATTTTTTTGGGAGATAAGGAGTGATGAAGATCTTGCGCGTCCGTATTGATGCTGATAAAATCAACTCCTTTTACTTTTGATAAAACCATGTGGTCAACGGTGTTGCTGCCGGAGCCGCCAATGCCCATGACTTTAATGCGGGCAAAGGCTTCTATTTTTGGCTGAACTCTTGTCATTATTTACAAATTAAAGAAAAACCGCTGCTATGTCAACGGCTGGTTTATCACACTAGAATTTTATTCTGTCGTCAAATTTTTACTTGCTTTGTTTTTTATGGCAAGAGGTTTTTGATGCAGCGAGAAAATAGGTTTTTTGCTTTTGATCCGATCCCGCCTGCTCCAATTGAATTATTTTTTTCTCCAAATCCCGCGTAGCACAGACCAAGTGCGACCGACCATACCGGGTCGTTTATTGCCGACAAGGAAGGTCGGCTTAGCCGGGTAGGCAGTTTTAGGGAGGATTTTGCTATTTCGTCTATGCCGGATAAATTTGCTCCTCCGCCCGAAATAATGATGCCGGCCGGAAGCAATTTTGTTCTTTTTATTTTTACCAAATGGTTTTCTATTAGTTCAAATATGTCGTTAAGGCGGGGGACTATGATGGTATTGAGTTTCTTTTTGGTCGCCAGATCGTTTCCGTAATTCATTTTTAGCTGGTCGGCTTCTTCCAGCAGCACTTGGAATCCTTGGGCGATGTCGTATGTTATATGATTTGAGCCAATAGGCAGGATTTCCAGGGAAATCGGGTTTCCTTCTTCAAAAACGATAAGAGATGAAATGTCTCCGCCAATGCTTACCAAAAGGCATCCGACCTCTTTTTCTTTTTTGTTTAAAATCGCGTGGCTCATTGCCAGCGGGTCAGCGACTATGTCTTCCACCGTTATGCCGGCCATGTCTACGCTTTTTAGCAGATTGCTTAAGTGCTGCGAAGGCACTGTTATAAAAAGAGTTTCTACTTCCAGTTTTCCCCCCTTCATTCCTGCCGGATCTCCAATGATCGTTTCATTGTCTATTCTGTATGATAAAGGAAAAGTGTGCAGAATTTCTCTGTTTAAAATATAAGGAGAAGAAGACCTCTTTAACTGTTCTTCGCTTTGGCTAATAACTCTTTTAAGGTCGTTTTCGCTTATTTCGTGGTCGGCCCTGGAAACAACAACAGACCCCTTTGATTTTATTCCGTCTATTCCTATTCCGTTAATAGAGACAAATGCTTGCCTCGGCTTGTTATTTAAATTTTTTGAGGCGTTTTTAACGGAATTTTTAATGGCGATCGCAACATCTTGGGTGTTTATAATAACTCCTTTTCTTAAACCATGGCTTGGGCTGATTCCCGCCCCCAAAATATAGGGCGCGGCATCGCTTTTGTTTTTTTCCGCGATGATGGTTTTTACCGAAGAGGTGCCAACATCGATTCCCATTATAATTTCACGAGTCATACAGATTTATTATAATATAAATTTTCTTTTTGCTCCATATATTTCCCGTGTTTTAATCCTTTGAGGTGGAGCAGGGAATGTATGAATAAAAAAAGGATTTCTTTTCTGGTGTTATTAATATTTAAAAATATTTCCCCTTCTTTTTTTGAAAGAGGGAAAGAAAGCGCGCTGGCGGCCTCGGTTTTTTGGCGGTAAATTTTATTTAGATTCGCCATTAGTTTTTCGCCGGCCAAAACAAGGCTAAGTTCGTATTTTGCTCCTAAAATTTTTTCTTTAATATTTTTGTAAGGAATTCTTGGCGTCGCTTTTTTTGTTAAATTATTAACGCGCAGCATTTTAATTTAACATATTTTTTACTATCTCGCTTGTTTTTTTTCCGTCAGCCCGTCCCTGGGTTTTTGCCAGCACCTCTTTCATTATTTTGCCAAAGTCCTGCGCGGAGTTAGCGCCGGTTTTTTGGATAACTTCTTCGGCTATTTTTTCAATTTCTTCATCGGAGAGCTCTTCCGGCAGATAAGATTTGATTATTAAGAGTTCTTTTTGTTCTTTTTCCGCAAGTTCCGGCCTATTGGCTTTTGTGTATGCTTCTATGGCCTCGCTTCTTTTTTTGGCCTCGGATTTTATGGCTTTTTGTGTTTCTTCCTCGGATAATCCATCTTCTTTCTTTTTTAATTTTATTTCGGCGTTGTTTATCGCCGCCAAAATCATTTTAAGCACGGATATTCTGTTTTCGTCTTTCTTTTTCAGAGATTCTTTTAAATCATTTTGTATGCTTTTTTTCATATTTGCCCAATTTGTAAAGTTTTTTTATTTCTTCCGCCCGTTTTATTCTTGCGAGAGCGGTCTTTTTTTTGATGAGGTCTGATACTTTTCTTTTTTTGAATTGATTATTTTTGAAACGCGCAAGATTGCCGGATTGTTTTATTTTCCGGTTAAATTTTTTTAAAAGACTTAACGTGCTTTCTTTCTTTTTTCTTATTATTTCAACCATAAAATTAATCTTTACATGGGTTTTATGTTTTCGGCAAGAGGCGCGCCCCCCAGCAAATGCAGGTGCAGGTGGTTTATTTCCTGTCCCCCGTGTTTTTTGACTCTGAATAAAAGTTTATATCCTTTTTCGGAAATATTCAAATTTCTTGCTATTTTTTGCGCCGCCATTATCATTCTTCCCGCCAACTTTTCTTTGTTGAGGTCGTCCAGCGTTTCCACGTGTTCTTTGGGAATTATCAATACATGCACCGGCGCAATGGGACGAAGATCGTTAAAAGCCGCCACCAACTCGTCTTCATAGATGAATTTTGCGGGAATTTCTTTGTTTATAATTTTGCAAAAAATGCACTGCATTTGTTATATTTTTTTCTTTAAATAATCCGTCAGTTTTTCTAAATTAACGGTTTCTTGGGACGCTGTTTCCATATCCCGGATTATGATGCTGTTTTCCAGCGCTTCTTTCTGTCCAAAAATCAATGTGTAGGAGGCGCCAAGCTTGGAAGCTATTGCTAGCTGGCTTTTAATGCTATTTTTGCTTAAAGAATGTTTTGCCGGAATTTTTGCTTTTCTTAACATTTCCAATACGTACAAACTTTTATGTTTGGCTCCTGTTCCCAGTTGTATAAAAAAGACTTTTATCGGTTTCTGGGCGGATTCACTTCTTTGTTTTTCAAGCTTGGTTTCAAGCGCTCTTTCAACTCCGATAGATCCGCCTACGCCAGGCAGTTCTTTGCCGCTTATAATTTCGGCCAAAGGGTCGTAACGGCCCCCGCCGCCAAATGCCAGACCCTCTTCCGAAACAAATTCAAAGGCCGTGCGCGAATAGTAATCCAGTCCCCTGACAAGATGGTGGTCCAAATAGTATGGCGTGCCGGAGGCGTCCAGTATTTCCAGAAGCTCTTTGAAGTGGTTTGTGCAGCTATTGCAAAGATAATCTATAATTTGAGGAGCATCTTCTTTTATCGGGGCGCATTCTTCTTCTTTGCAGTCCAGCAGCCGGAGCGGGTTTGTTTTCAGTCGGCGTTCGCAGTTTTTGCATAAAGATTTCGCGTGTTTTCGGTAATAAGCGGTTAATTCTTTTTGGTAATTTTTTCTGCACTCTTTGTCTCCCACTGAATTTAATCTGAGAGAAAATGATTTTATGCCGGTCGCCTCTTCAAGTATTGCGAAAAGAATTCTTATAACCAGCGCGTCGGCAATGCTGTCTTCTTCCCCCAATACTTCTATCCCGAATTGCTGGTGTTCGCGTCTTCGGCCCTTTTGCGGTCTTTCGTATCTGAAAAATGAGCCGCTGTAATAAAGCATGACCGGTTGCGGTTTGGTGTGCATGCCGTTTTCAAGATACGCCCTGACGATAGGCGCCGTGCCCTCGGGCCTTAAGACCAATTTTTCTCCACCTTTTGTTTTCAGATTATACATTTCTTTTTCTACAATGTCCGTGCTTTCTCCGATCGCGCTGGTAAAAAGTTCAACTTTTTCCAGGTAGGGCGTTTGTATGGGTTCAAAGCCGTAAAATTCGGCAATGGCTTTCGCTTTATCAACAAATTTTTCCCGCAGCAAGCATTCTTCGGGGAGTATATCCTTCATTCCTTTGCCTTTTTTTACCAATTCTTTTTTTGCGGGCATTAAAAACTAATGGTTAATTTATTAAACGGCCAAAGGCGGACCCAGGCGCGCCCTATAATTAAATTTGCCGGCAAGGCGCCCCAAGCGCGGGAGTCGGAACTTACCTGGCGGTTATCTCCCAGCACAAAGTATTCTTTTTCTTTTAAAGTTATTTCAAGGTTTGTTATTTGATCGTTATTTTTTAAGTAACTCTCTTCTATAAGCATTCCTTGCGGGAATTTATTATTATGTATATAAATCTGCCCGTCATTTATTTTTATTTCTTCGTTGGGCAGCCCGATAACTCTTTTTATAAAAAATTTAGACGGGTCCTGCGGGTAACGGAAAATTATCACTTCGCCTCTCTGCGGCTCGCGGAAGTGGTAGGAAAATTCATCCACCACAAGGTATTCTCCGTTTTCAAAATTCGGCGACATGGAAGCCCCGCTGACAATGAACGGCTGGGCAATCCAAAGCCGCACGGGCACGACGATCAGCGCCGCGATGACCGCGAACTTGAAAAACTCCCATAATGACTCTTTGAATCTCGCCTGTTTTTCCATGGTGGGCTTTATTATATTACAAATTTTGCCAAAATACAAGATATGCGTTAAAATAAGCTTATGTATACAATAGTAGGACTTGGTAATCCGGGAGATGAATATAAAAATACCCGCCATAACACCGGGCGGATGGTTGTTGAAGCGTTTTGCAAAGCAGAAAAACTGGATGATTTTGAGCCGGACAAAAAAACCTCGTCGTTAAAAACAGGGGGGGAAGTTGGAAAAAATAAAATTGTTTGTCTTTTGCCCGAAACTTTTATGAACAAATCCGGCTCGGCTCTGAAAAAAATTATTACTTCTAAAAAGAAAGCCTGCCTTGCCGGCAGGCAGGCCGAAAAATTAATTGTTATTCACGATGAAATAGATTTGCCTTTGGGCAAGTTTAAGATTTCTTTTGGCAAGGGCTCGGCCGGGCACAGGGGAGTGGAGTCGGTTATGCGGAGTGTTAAAACAAAAGATTTTTTCCGCGTCCGCGTGGGCATTTCGCCGGCCTCGCCGAAGGGTAAGGTTAAAAAACCGGCAAGCGGCAAGGTTCTGGATTTTTTGATGAGCGATTATAAATCCAAAGAAGCAGATATATTTAAAAAAACAATCAAGAAAATTATTCCGGAAATAGAAAAAATTATTGCGGGCAATAGGCCAAAATAAGCCGCTGCTCCTCCGGTTCAAACAAAGTTATTTTAAAACCGTAGGATTTGCCGAGCTCCAGCTTGCTTCTCATTTTTTCTTCTGATTCAAAGCCGGAAATATGAACCAGGCCGGCAACGCCTTCTTCAATGCTGACCAAGGTGCCGTATTTGTTGTATTTTATCACCACGCCGCCGACAAGGCTATCTTTTTTGTATTTGTTTTTGGCGTTTTCCCATGGATTAAATTTCAGCGCTTTTATTGAAAGAGAGATCTTGTCGTCTTTTATGGCGATGATTTGGGCTGATATTTTTTGTCCGACTTCAAAAAAGTCGGACGGGTTTTCCACCAGTCCCCAGTCCAATTCGGAAATATGGGCTAGTCCTTCCAGTCCTTCTTCTATTTTTATAAAAACTCCAAAATCAACGATGCCGGTAATTTCTCCCTCAATCACATCGCCGATTTTATATTTTGAAATGATGTTTTTCAGCTCGCCGGATTCGGTTTCCTTTTCAGAGAATATCAATTTGTCTTCTTTTTGGGCGACGTCAATTATTACGACGGATAATTTTTGGCCTATAAGTTTTTTTAATTCGTCCAGGATTTTTTCTTTGTCTCCGCCCTCCACGCGAGGATAGTGTTTTGTTTTTAGCTGGGAGGCAGGCAGAAAACCCGGCAGTCCCCTCCAGTCAAAAATCAGTCCTCCTTTGTTGGCGTCTATGACGGCCAATGAAAAAACTTCTTGTTTTTTCTGGACCTCTTCTGCCTCGCGCCAAATAATTTCCTGCCCGGCTTCTTTGAGGGATAGTTCTATGTATCCCGCTTCGTTTTCCAATTCTACTATTTTTGCCGTTATAGTGTCTCCGGATTTGAGAGATTTTATTACGTCGCGCGCGTTATTGAATTCTCTGCCGTAAATTATGCCGGTTCCGAAGGGTTTTAAATCAATATAAAGAGACGAGCCTTTTTGTTTTAAGACGGCGCCCTCTACTAAATCGCCGCTTTTGAGCGGATTTATCTGGGGGAATTTAGACAGGAAATCAATCGGTCCATTTTGTTTTTTTACTTCGTTTTTTTCTTTGATTGCCAGCATTAGATAAAAGTATAGTAATAGAATTTCCTTTTTGCAAGAGGTATGGGCAATCTCTATACGCATATTACTTTTTACTATTTTGTTTTATATTGTTTTATATTTTATACATGATACTATATAACTATGTCCGGTCGGCCTTGGCTATATAGTAGGATTTTATGCAAAAAGAAACAAAAATTTTGATAGGAAAAATAATTTTAGGCACGATTGCCACGGCAGGAATTTTGACCGTGGCCGCGGTGGCCCCGAATTCTTTAAAAGCGATAGACCTTTTTTACCCCAAAGAAAAAAGAAAATATCATCGCGGAAGTTATGTCCAGACTGCCGTAATAAAATTAAAAGACAGGGGTTTTATTAAATTTGAAAAACGAGATGGTAAAAGTTTTGTCCGGCTCACCGAAAAAGGCCAACGGGAATTATTAAAATATCAATTGCAGGAAGCGGTTATTAAAAAATCAAAACAATGGGATAAAAAATGGCGAGTCGTTATTTTTGACATAAAAGAAAACGCGAGAAATCTTAGAAGGGGATTAAGGCAAGAATTAGTTAATTTGGGTTTTGTCAGGTTGCAAAACAGCGTCTGGGTGCACGCCTACGAATGCGAAGAAGTTATAATTATGCTGAAATCATATTTTTGTCTAGGAAAAGATGTTTTATACATGACGGTTGAGAAAATAGAAAATGATAAGTGGCTGAAACAGGAATTTGATTTGATTTGATTTGATTTGATTTGAGGTTGGGCGGAAGTACTATATAGCTATGTCCGACCGGACACTGCTATACACTGTGACAAAAACAGTTGGAATTTTGATTGACACAAGAGAATTTTTGGTCTATTCTCAAAAAAGATTGAAAAATATAAATTAAGAAGCGGGAGGGGAGAATGACAGATATTGAAAAGGCCACAAAAGTCAGGGAAAGTTTTTGGAGAGAGTCTTACGAGAAATGGCAAAAGATTTTAGAAAAATTATCAGATGGGGAAATGTTTTATTGTTCCAGTGGTTTTTCTGATCTTACGGTTGTTGAGGAGTGTGGCTATTGTAAAGGAATTGAAAATTTTAAAAAACGTTCGGTTGATTGTGATTTGTGTAGTCTTCGTTGGCGGCAGGTTTGTTACAAGGTACCTAATGTTAGGGGGGAAATAGTTTTTTGGTCGTTTGTAAGTGAAATGCGCAACATTTTTTACAATAAAAAAGTAGATTTAGAAAAAGCCAAAGATTTGGCTGGGAAAATTCTTGAAGCTATCCGGCAAGACGGTCTCCGTTGGGGTTATTTGAAAGAATAAAACTTAATTTAACAAGAAACATTAAAGTCCTCCGCCTTAGGCGGAGGCTTTATTTTTTGCCTGAAAGTTGCTAATATATAAATATGATAATCACTTACCACGGTGCTTTTTGCTTTAAAATACAGTCCGGAAACAAGGTTTTGGTTTTTGACCCGCCTTCCAAGGAGTCTGATTTCAAGACCCCGCGTTTTCAAGCGGACGTTGTTTTTGTTAGCAGCGAGCATAAAGACCACAATGGTTTTGAAAATATTTCTGCCAAGGAGGGCGAACCTTTTTTAATAAACGGCCCCGGCGAATATGAGTTTGGCGGAATGCATATTCAGGGGCTGCCTATTGAGCGCTTGAACTCTATTTTTGTTTTGAATTTTGAAGATTTTAACATTTGTTATTTGGGAGTTTTTGAAGACAAAGAATTGGCCCCGGATATTATGGAGGCCATCGGGGATGTTGATATTTTATTTGTCAGCGTTTCAGCCAACGCGGAAAAAATAATTGCTAAAATAGAACCCAAAATCATAATCCCGATGAATTACACCAAAAAAGAGCTGAATGACTTTTTGAAAAAAATAGGCAAAGAAGCAGGGCCGATGGATAAACTAATTGTTAAAAAGAAAGATATTTTGGATAAAAAAATGGAAATGGCGGTATTATCCGCATAATTTCGCATAAATTTTTATGTCTTTTTTGGACTGGATTGAAAAAACAAGATTAAAACCCGAGGCGGCGCGAAGAAGAATCGCAGTTGTTTGGACTTTTTTAATTACGGGCGCGCTGGCAGTTGTTTGGTTAAGCGTCTTTTTTTCAGGCGGCAAAATAGAGCAGAATAAAAATTATTCCAGCCCGTTTTCAATCATTAAAGATTTAATTACGGGCAATAAATAATAATTATGAAAAGCGAAGATAATCAAAGAGTAATTCCGCAAAATATTACGGACGAAATGAGAAAATCGTATCTGGACTACGCGATGTCCGTGATTGTAAGCCGGGCGCTGCCTGATGTCAGAGACGGTTTAAAGCCTGTTCAGCGCCGCATTCTTATGGCAATGCATGAAGATGGCTTGAATCATACGGCCCGTTTTAAAAAATCCGCCACGGTGGTTGGGGATACAATGAGTCGTTATCATCCTCATGGAGATGCGGCGATTTATGACGCCATGGCGCGTATGGCGCAAGATTTTTCTTTAAGATATCCGCTGATTGACGGCCAGGGAAACTGGGGGTCAATAGATGGCGACCGACCGGCCGCCATGCGCTATACGGAAGCCAAAATGACGAGAATTGCCGGAGAAATGCTGAAAGAAATAGAAAAAGGCACGGTTGATTTTATCCCCAATTATGACGGTCGGCTTAAAGAGCCGAAAGTTCTGCCGGCGGTCGTGCCCCAGCTTCTTTTGAACGGCGTTATTGGTATTGCAGTCGGAATGGCCACCAACATACCTCCTCATAATTTGGGCGAAGTCATTGGCGCCACTATTTATTTGATTGAAAATCCTAAAGCCAACACGGAGGAATTGATGCGGTTTGTGAAGGGCCCTGATTTTCCGACGGGCGGACTAATTTTCAACCAGAAAGATATTTTATTCGCCTATGAAACCGGCCGGGGGGGCATTGTCACTAGGGGTGAAGCGGAAATTGTTGAAACAAAAGAAAACAAATATCAAATTAATATTTCTTCCATACCTTATTCTGTAAATAAAGCAGATCTCATTACTAAAATAGCCGACTTGGTGAACAACAAAAAAATTGAAGGCATCAGAAATATCAGAGATGAGTCGGATAAAGAAGGTTTGTCTGTTGTGGTTGAACTGAAAAGCACCGCGAACCCGCAGAAAATTTTAAACAGTTTGTACAAGCACACCGATCTGGAGCGCGCGTTTCATTTTAATATGTTGGCTTTGGTGGATGGCGGCATGCAGCCGCAGGTTTTACCCCTCAAGGGCATTTTGGAATATTTTGTGGAGCATCGCATTGAGGTGGTGGAGAGGCGTACGAAGTTTGATTTGAATGTAGCTGAAAACCGCGCTCATATTTTGGCCGGATTAAAAAAAGCGCTGGACCACATTAATGAAGTCATTAAGACGATAAAAAGTTCAAAAGATAAAGAAACTGCCCATGGGCATTTGATGAAGAAATTCAGTTTGTCCGACAGGCAGGCCACGGCTATTTTGGAAATGAAATTACAGACTTTGGCCGGACTTGAAAGGCAGAAGATAGAAGACGAACTTAAAGAAAAACTGCAATTGATAAAAGATCTTAAATCTTTGCTGAAAGACCATAAAAAAATTTTGGAAGTGGTGAAAAAAGAACTTAACAAAATGCGGGAAACTTACAGTGACGAGAGAAAAACAAAAATTATAAAACATGCCGTGAGCAATATTTCAGATGAAGATTTGGTTCCCGAAGAGATGGCGACTTTGGCGCTGACAAAGAGCGGTTACATCAAGCGGGCAAAGCCGGAAGATTACAGGGTGCAGAAGAGGGGGGGGAAGGGCGTGATTGATTTGGCGACCAAAGATGAAGATTCTGTTTCCATTCTTCTTCAGGCCAGCACCCATGATGACCTGTTGTTTTTCACCGACAAGGGCAAGGTTTTCAAAACAAAAATGCATGAATTGCCCGAGGGGAAGAAGGCCACCAAGGGCAAATCTATCGTCAATTTTCTTTCGCTGGGCGCCGTAGAGCGGGTTACTTCTATTTTGGCTATGCCTAAAAAAATGAACGAAGAAAAAACTTCACTAATAATGATTACTAAAGAAGGGGCGGTGAAAAAAGTTTTGGCTTCGCAATTTAAAGACGTGAGGCGAGGCGGAATAATTGCTATAAAATTGCATAAAAATGACGAACTTGGCTGGGCGAGTTTTGTTTCCAAGGCCGAGCATGTTTTGCTGGTGAGCGGCGGCGGGCAGGCTATTCGTTTTAAAGAATCCGATGTCCGGCTGATGGGCAGAGCCGCGGCCGGCGTGCGGGGGATAAGATTGCGAGCCAGCGATAAATTGGTTGGAGCGGAAGTGGTTTCAACCGGCCGCGGCGGGGATTCGGCGCTTCTGACCGTCAGCGAAAAAGGTTTTGGCAAAAGCACTAAAATAAAAGAATATCGCATTCAAAAAAGAGGCGGCTCGGGCATTAAAACCGCCAAAGTGACGGATAAAACCGGCCGTCTGGTGGCGGCCAGAATCATTGGGCCGGAGTTTCAGGATATTATTGCTATTACCAAAAAAGGGCAGATTTTAAAAACAAAACTGGTTCAAATTTCTCAATCCGGCCGCCAGACGCAGGGAGTGAAAATAATGAGCATGAAAGCGGGAGACAGCGTAGCTTCCATTGTTTGTTTGTGATAAAATAAAATAAAGATGTCGTTTATAAGCCCGGCTAAAATTGTAAGCGAGAATTTTAATTTGACGCCCGGAATGAAGGTGGCTGATTTTGGTTGCGGAGCGGGGCATTTTACCTTGGAAATAGCGCGGTTGGTCGGCAAAGACGGGCTTGTTTACGCTTTTGACGTGCAAGAGGAAGTATTGAGCGCCCTTAAAAGTTCAGTTTCCGTTAAGGGTCTCGCTAACATAGAAATTTGCCGCGCTGACTTAGAGAAACCGCGCGGAACGCAATTGGCCGACGGCATCGCTGATTTGGTTCTTGTTTCCAATATATTGTTTCAGGCTGAAAACAAAGAAGCTGTCATAAAAGAAGCGTTTAGAATTTTAAAATCCGGCGGCCGGGCAATTCTTATTGAATGGTTGACTGACGCTGTCTTGGGTCCGGCCAAAGAATTACGACTGCCCAAAGACGAGGCCGCGAAACTTTTTAGTGAAGTCGGTTTTAGTTTCAGCCGGGGATTTGATGCCGATACAAGCCATTATGGTTTAATTTTTACAAAATAAAAAACAAATGAGTAAATTTCAACTAATAATTACGGTCATTATTTTATTTCTGATTGTTTTGGCTGTTTTGGTGCTTTCCGGGGCCATTCCCGGATTGCCGGGCCAGACAAGCGGGCCGATTGCCACCCTTGTTTTGTGGGGGACTTTTCCCCAAGCAAAGATGCTACCAGTGACAGAGGAAATAAATTCTTTAAATAAAACTTTTTCTATTAAATATATTGAAAAAGAAAAAGAAGCATACGAGGCGGAGTTGGTTGACGCCATAGCCAGCGGCAGGGGGCCGGATATTTTCTTTTTAACTCAGGATTTGCTTTTGAAGCACCGGGGAAAAGTTTTGGAAATTCCTTTCGCGGCGTTCAGTGAAAGAACTTTTAAAGATACTTTCATTGATGCCGGCGAAATGTTTCTTTCGGAGAACGGAATTATGGCCATGCCGCTTTTGGCAGACCCTATAGTTTTGTATTGGAACAGAGATCTTTTCAACAAAGCGGGGCTGGCTAATCCGCCGAAGTATTGGGACGAGTTTTTGAATTTCAGCCAACTGCTTACGAAAAATGATTCTTTGGGTAATATTGTTGAGAGCGGCGCGGCCATGGGTGAATTTTCCAATATAAATAATGCCAAGGATATTTTTTCAATGCTTATTTTGCAAAGCGGCAATAAGATAGTAACGCCGAAAATTTTTACCCTGACTTTTGGCGAGCGCGGAAATTTAACGGTAGAGCCGGCGGCGAGCGCGCTGGCTTTTTTTGCAAGTTTTTCCAATCCTTCAAAAGTTTCTTACTCGTGGAACATGGCGTTGCCGAATTCAAGCATTATGTTTTCTTCCGGCAAGCTGGCGATGTATTTCGGTTTTTCCGGCGAGTTGAAAAATATTCAGCAAAGAAATCCGCACTTGAATTTTGACGCGAGTTTTGTTCCGCAAATGAAAGATTCTTCTTTTCAGGCGACTTTCGCCGTATTGCACGGGCTGGCCGTTTCAAAAATATCGTCTAATGGCGGCGAGGCAGTGAAGGCTGCGTTCGCTTTTCTTAATGAAGACAGCTGGCGGCATTTGCAGGAAAACCTTTTCTTGCCTTCTGCCAGCAGAAAGATTTTATCGGGCGGCAGCTCTGACCCGTTTTTGTCGGTTTTTTTGAAATCTGCCCTGCAGGCGCGCGCCTGGCTTGAGCCGGATTCGGCGGCGGGGGGGCGGATATTCAAGGATATGATTGAGGCGGTAAGCACGGGCAGGAAAAATATTTCAAACGCCGTCAGCGACGCTAAACAGCTTTTGGAGGCGGAGATGAAAAAAATTAAAAATTAAAAATGAAAAATTCAAAATTACAATTCAAAATTATTTTAGTTTCCGCATTTTTAATTTCAATGCCCTTGCTGGTTTCGGCTAAAGGGCTGGTGCCCTGCGGCGGGGAGCCGCCGGAAATCCCGTGCAATTTGTGCCATCTGGCAGTGATGGCGGACAATATAATAAAATTTTTGCTTTTTGTTTTGGTTTTGCCGGCCGGCACTCTGGCTTTGATAATCGCCGGCATTTTGATTTTGACCGCCGGCGGAAGCGATGATCAAATCACCAAAGGCAAAACCGTATTCAAGCAGGTTGTTATCGGTTTGCTTATCGCTTTTTCGGCATGGCTGATTGTCGGCACGATTTTGGGCAATTTATTGAAGACGAGATATCTTCCCTGGAATAAATTCCCGGAAAATAAGTGCTATTTATTTAATTAGAATTATCCACAACAATATGATGATAAAAAATCTTTTGTGTCCTATAATTATAAGTGTAATCATTTTAGGGGTTAGCCAGCCGGTTTTGGCTCAATTTCCGGGCGAATCCGGATTGCAAAATCCTTTGAAAGCCGATAGTTTTGGAAAACTTATTCAGGATATTTCAGGAATTGTGATAAAAATAGGGAGCGCTTTGGCGGTGGTATTTATTATCTGGTCGGGATTTTTGTTCGTTACGGCCCGGGGCAATGAAGAACAGCTGAAAAAGGCCAAAATGACATTCACCTGGACGATTATCGGCGCGGTGGTGCTTTTGGGGGCGGCGGTTATCGCCGAGGCGGTGGTTAATTTCGCGAAAGGATTATAAAAATTTAAAATTTTTGGTCGAAAAAATTAGCAACAAGTAATTAGTAATAAGTAACTAACAAAATATGAAAAAAATTTATCGTTTAATGCCCTACGCGCTCGGATTGGCGCCTTTTATTGTTTTCGCGGCCGGCGAGAATGTCAGAAGTCTTGTGGAAGGCGCGCAAAGCGTTGTTAACGCGATTATTCCGCTTTTTATGGCCGTGGCCGTGGCGGTATTTTTGTGGGGGATTATAAAATACATTACTGCCGGAGGAAATGCCGAAAAAGAAAAAGAGGCGCGCGGTTATATTATTTACGGGCTTATCGGTCTTTTTGTCTTGATTTCTTTCTGGGGCATTATTACTTTTATCCGCAGCGCTCTTGGTGTGGGCGGGGAACAATCAGGGGCTTTTCCAAGTTTCAGCCCGTAATTAATAGCCACTTCCGATTTAATGGATCAGTTGATTAATAAAATTTTTGATAACGCGGTTTGGCCGTTTATGGCTCTTTTGTCCGCTTTGGCGATGTTGCTTTTTATTTATGGCATCGTTGAGTTTATCGCCGGCGCGGACAGCGAGGAAAAACGCAAGACGGGGAAAAGCCATTTGATTTGGGGGATTGTCGGTTTGTTTGTAATGGCTTCTTTTTCCGGGATTATCGCTCTTATAAAAAATTTTGTAGAATCTTTAAGATAACAAATGTAATAAATGCGCAAATTTTTAATTACAATTTTATTCTGTTTGCTTATTTTCCCGGCGATTGTTTTCGCGGAAGCCACCGTTAAGGGGATTATTGGCGAGGGCGTCAATATTGTGAAGGCGGTTATAGAATTTTTCTGGCTGCTGGCCTTCGCTGTTTTTATCTGGGGCATAATTAAGTTTATCGCGGCGGCCGGCAATCCTGAAAAAAGAAAGACGGCTAAAGATTTGCTTATTTACGGCTTGCTCGGAGTATTTGTCATGCTTTCTTTCATTGGTATTATAAAGATTCTGCAAAATACTATTTTTGAGGGCGATACTTCAACTTCGGAAATGAATTGGGAGCCAAATTATCCCTCACTTTCAGAAGAGATAGATTATAATATCCAATACGCTCATTAATGGATAGAAAAACCCTCCCGCAATATGCGAGAGGGTTTTGGTTTAATGCGTTGCTAACGCGAGCGCGCAGTGCGCCCGCTTGCGCGGGTCTTGAGCGCTTTGACTTTCTTCGTCTATCCACCCACTCGCGGTGGCGGGCGTGATGAAGGTAAATTGCCAGCGTCCCCAGTCACCGGCCTCTTTCCAGACGCCGGCGTAAGTTTTGCCGTCACTGGAATATCCCTCCATCAATCCTTCAGCAATATTGCTGACGGTTTTGATGATTAGGGTATCCGTAGTTCTTTTCAGAATTATGGCTTTGACCCGGCCTGTTTTTTGGCTGGATTTGCCGACATAGCCGGGGTATTTTTCCCAGACCAGAATCCATTCGGCGGGTTGGGAAATTTTTCCGGTTATGGTGTTGGCGGTCGCCGGTGAAGTGGCTGTTTTTTTTGGCGCTGGCCACAAGGCTATCAGGGTCGTCATCAAAAGCGCCATAAGCACCCCAAAAAATATTAAAAAAATTATTTTCTTTTTCATTCTTTGTCTCCTTTTTGCCCCAGCGCGGCGCCCTTGGTAAAGTCGCCGGCGTTGCCTTCTACAACAGTTCGCTTGATTTTCCCGCGTTCTGATTGGACGATGTTTGCGGCTTGGTTGTAGCTGAGATTGGTGCCCTCCTTCATTATATTTACTAAGTTTCTGACATTTTTAATCTCTGTTTCTTCAGATTCCGCTTGAACTTGCTCTATCTTTTTTTGGGCAAGAGCCTTTTCCAGCTCTGGAGGCAGGCGAACGCCTTTCACATAGATTTGAATGACGTTTAATCCCCACCTTGGAACAGAAATTTTTCTAGCCTCCCTTTCTATTTTTATTGAGAGGTCTCTTTTTTTGTCAGGCACATCTATTGCCTCATCTTCTACAATGGACCAGCGGATAACTCTCTCCGTCAATTCCTTTAGGGAAGTGACATAATCCGAAACATCGAATGCCCGATATGGGTCAACAACTTTTGCTTGCGCTGCTACCTCAACTTTCACGGCCATTCTGTCTTGCGACAATTCTTCAACTACAAATTCCTTTTCCGGGGTTTCCCGGCAATCCTGTACACCGCAGCCCATGAAAGGTTTAGGAAGGGTCCAAATATACCCTTCTTTAAACAAAAAGTCTTTCAAAAATTCTGGGAGACGTCCTCCCAAAATTAGCGGTACACCTTTCCAGCCGATTTCAATTTTTTTGATTCCCTTATATCCGAACCAAAACAAGGAACCAAAGATTCCGGCAATGCCCCACCAACTTGGCGACAACCGCCAGATGGCCAAACAGAGAATTGCGTTTACCAAC
>JAHJQY010000026.1 GCA_018819015.1 Patescibacteria group bacterium | reverse complement strand
GTGGTGCGGGTGACGGGGGTCGAACCCGTACTTTCCACCTTGGCAAGGTGGCGTGTTAGCCAATTACACCACACCCGCGTTTTTATATTTACATTATATCAGGCATTAATTTTATCCACTCCATTAGTTTTTCCTTAAAATAGGTATTGCTTACGGTGATATTACATACGCCGAATTCTAATTTTTTAGTTTTGTGTTTTCCTCTGATGCATATAGTTTTATTAAAATTTTTTAAATTTAAACCGGAATGTTTTTTCCAGAAATCAAGACATTTTTGTGGATTAAGGTCGGGGTAAATTAGAATCCATGCTTTTATTTTCTCTTTCTTTATTTTACAAATTTTGATTAAAAAGTCTATAAAAATTTTAATCATTTTTGGATCTGTATTGGCTGTTCTTGAATTGTTTTTGTTTTTGCCGTCTCCCTCTCCTCAGTATATTGAAATTCCGGCAATGAACAAGGGGTTATTTTTTAATAGCACAATAGTTCTGTTTTGAAAATATAAATAAGCTGGTGCGCCCCGCACTAAATTTTGCCAGTGCCGAGGGTGGGATTTGAACCCACAAACTCTTGCGAGTACTAGCTCCTAAGGCTAGCGTGTCTTCCGTTTCCACCACCTCGGCAAAATTAGTACGGGGTAAATCTGCCAACTTGCCCCGTTTGAAATTGCAGGGCAATTTCTTTGCGGGGTTCCGCCACCAAGGCATTTTGGGCACGTTTTTATTTTTGCATTATTCGGTCAGTTTTTCAACTTCTTTTCTGCCGGCTTCGGTTTCCTGCTCTTGTTCTTTGTCCAGTTTTAACAGCAATGTTTCAAATTCCGCGACATGGGTTTTTTCTTCCTTGGCTATGTCCAACAAGACTTTTTTAACGCTATTATTTTTCGCGTTTTCCGCAAGTTGTTCGTAGAGATTTATTACATCAAGCTCGGCTATCATTCCCAGCCGTAGAATTTGTTTATCATTTTTTGGTGTTTGTGCAAGCATGTTGTTTTTTTAATTTTAATTTTTGACCTTTGTGCCGCGGGTGGGACTCGAACCCACATCCTTGTGCAGGACACGATTTTAAGTCGTGCGCGTATACCATTCCGCCACCGCGGCCTAAGGCCTGGGGGAGAATTGAACTCCCGTGTAAGAGTTTTGCAGACTCTTGCCTTACCACTTGGCTACCAGGCCATTACGATTTTACTTTTTCAATAACTTCAAGAGTATCTTTCGGTTCAATTGGCGCTTTTGTTTGGATAAGGGCGCCGAACTGTTCACCTTCCTTTATTTCTTCGGCCCTGGTTTGCATCTTTTTTAATTCAAGAATTTTTCCTTCGCCTAATAAAAAATCTCTCCTGTATATTTTAACATTTTTCCCGGGAAGAATTTTTCCTTCTGTTGCTTCGCCGCCGACTATTTTTTTATTTTTTTCATCTCGGAATATTTTAAGGATTTTCGCTTTGCCGATGACTTCTTCTTTTTCTTCAATCGGCTCCCTCTTTTTTGCCTCTTTTTTGAGCCAGTCTTCCGCTTCATATATTATATCAAATAATTTTACGGTTACGCCAAGCCGCTCGGCCAGTGTTTTTATGCCCGCGGGGCAATTCGTGTTGAACCCAATGGCGATTGCTTTTTCCCCGCTGGAAGCCAGTTTAATGTCGTCTTCATTGATGACGCCTGTTTCCGCTCGCAGAATGTTAAATGAAATTTTTTCGTCGTCAAGTTTTTTTATTTGTTTTTCAATCGCTTCGGCCGAGCCGGCCACGTCAGTTTTTATAACGATTGGAATTAAAGTTTGTTTTTCTTTTTCTGGCCCAGAACTGAAACCCAGTTTCAGTTTTGTTATTTTTGCGTTAATGGCGTTCGTTGATTTTTTGGCGTCTTTTTTTGAATCAAAAGATTTAAATTCAGTTCCGACTTCGGGCGACTTGTTAAAGCCGACGATTTTTACCGGCGCCGCGGCGCCGGCTTCCGCAATGGGCGCGCCCGAGAAATCTTCAAAAATTCTCACTGGCGCCATGGCGTCACCGGAAGCCACATACATTCCTTTTTTGAGTTGGCCGTTTTGGATAAGCAAGGTGGCGGCAATACCTCTTTTGCCGTCAATGTGTGATTCCAGCACAAAGCCGGAGGCGTTGTCCTGCGGATTGGTTTTCAGTTCTTCCATGTCGGCAAGGAGGACTATCATTTCAAGAAGCTCGTTTACGCCTTGTCCTGTTTTGGCGGAAATATTTACGCACGGTATTTTTCCGCCCCATTCTTCCAGAAAAATTTCTTTTTCGGAAAGTTCTTTTTTTATTTTTTCTGCGTTGGCGCTTTCTTTGTCAACTTTATTGATGGCCACGACAAAAGGCATGTTCGCTTCCTTTATTGTTTCAATGGATTCTATTGTTTGCTCGTTAACTTTGTCATCGGCCGCGATGACCAGTACGGCAATATCGGCGATTTTCGCTCCTCGTTTTCTAATACTGGTAAAAGCTTCGTGACCGGGCGTATCCAAAAAAGTTATCATTTTTTTGTCCCGAGTCGGGTCGAGGGAAACTTCATAAGCCGCCGCGCGCTGAGTAATTCCTCCGGCTTCGCTTTCAGTCACTTTCGTTTTTCTGATGTAATCCAAAAGCGTTGTTTTGCCATGGTCAATATGGCCCATGACAACAACGATAGGTGGACGGGGGATTAAATTTTTACTTTTTGTCTTTGGCATGTGGTTTAGTATACTAGATTTGCTGGTTGTTGACAAGTTTTGCTTTTTATGTATAATTTAGAGCAGAACATGGTGTTCGTTGATAAATTAAATTTTACGTGATTTTTAAACTATTTTTTGGTTTCGTAGAAATGCGGGACAGAGGAGGATGTGATGTTGAAAAATTTGAAAAATACGAAGGCGGTTCAGACCGCCGACACTGGCAAGAGCATGGGGACATTGGGAGATATTAAAATTTCTCTCTCGAAAACCCCGGTAGTAAAAACTGAAACAGTTCCGACAGCGACGGCTTCTTTGCCGCAGCTGGACGCTATCGTGGTTCCGGAAGTTGATGCTGAAGAAATCAAAAAGAAAGAGGCCGAGCGGAAAGAGTGGGCTACGAGCGCAGCGACAAAATTGGTGCAGATCCAGGACCGGATCGCCGAGATCGAAGCTAATGCGGCAATCAAAAATTCGGCCGAAGGGACAGCTACTTTACAGAAGCTTCGTGGACTTGAAAATCAGCTTCTGGGCGTAAAAAACGAAACTGCTCGCGAGCAGATGATTTTCTCTGCCCTGATGGAGCGAATCCACGCGCTTACGGAAGAAGTGCCCGGCGTGGGCGACACCAAGCGATTGGTTTTTGTCGGCAATACCGCGGCCTTACAGGCCGTGATGGACAAAGTGGTCGCTGAAGGTCGTTTTCACAAGACGACCAGGGCCGAGCGCGATGCTTTGCCAAAAGACGAAAAAACCGGCAAAAAGAAGTGGCCGGCCGGGACAATTTTTTGTCCCGCTGGAATTTATTTCTCTAACCGCGGCGAAAACGGCGAAGCCTCCAACGGCCAGAAAGCTCTTGAAGCCGAGCTTCGCAAACTCGTCAATGCTTACGAGCACACTCATGTGACTCACATGGGCGAGGGCGCCAGCGATGATGTTGATGCATTTTTGGCAAAAAAGTCCGGCATCTATCATCTTTTTGCCCCGGCGACCACAGTCGCGCCAAAGGGTAAGAAACCATATAAGCTCGGTTTGGCGCATTTGCGCCTCCGGTTGTCCGATTTGAATGCGGACAAACCCGGTCGCGACCCGTTTTACGCTCTTTATCTGGAAGATGCGGCTGGATCGGCGGCCTCACTGGTCGTACATCCTCGCGCCAAACAGTGGTACGTGCCTTTTTATTGGGTTGAAAAAGGTCAAGTGGTCACCGGTGAAAATCGGATGGACGACGAGAAGTTCAAGTGGTTCGTAAGCCTTTTGCGGACCATTGAACGGGCCGTGGCCTATTGGCAGGAAGGTCAGAAAGCGGTTTCCGAAGAAACCGCACCTCCGGCCAAAACCAAAGCCAAAGCGGCCAAAAAAACCGTCGCGAAAAAGGTAGAGACAAAGGCGCCGGCTGAAGCCCCCGCCACCGTCTAACCGATCGGCAAAATGGTCCGCCACGCAGGTGGCGGACCAATCTCTTTTTGAAGAAAGGCGAATCTTATGTGTATGTGGAAGTTGTTTAAAAAAGAGAAAGCTCAAAAAAAGATCGCTGTCTTGGTGGATCATCTGAATATTGTTCTTTCCGACACCGCAGTTTTTCAGAAAAAGATTTTGGACTATGATGCCTTGCGTGGTATTTGTCTGGAGTTCGGCAAAATTATTTTTGCCCTTACGTTTATCCCGGAAAAATTTGAACTTCCGTCTTTTGTC
>JAHJQY010000025.1 GCA_018819015.1 Patescibacteria group bacterium | reverse complement strand
TATATTCCTCCGCAGGATTTGCCGACCATTAAGGCTTACGCCGGAAAAGACAGAACAATGATAGCCGGCGCTTTGGCTGACTTTAACGGTCAGGCCTTTGGCTTGGATGATAAACCACTTGAGAATGCCAGGTATTTGTGGAATTTTGGCGATGGGGTCATAAAAGAAGGAGAAAATATAACCCATTTTTATAAATATCCGGGCGAGTACAAAGTTATTTTGGAAGTTTCTTCGGGCGGATATTCTGTTTCCGATGATGTGATTGTAAAAGTTGTGTCTAATGAAATTTTTATTTCCGAAATTAAAACCGGCGTTGATTCATTTATTGAATTGGCCAATCCATCCGGACAGGAAATAAATATTTCCGGCTGGGCTTTCCGGAATGGCAATCAAAGTTTTACTTTTTCCAAGAATAGTTTTATAAGGCCTCGCGGCTATTTGGTAATTCCGGCATCCGCTTCGGGCATAATTTTTTACCAAGGGAATGGCCGCGTGGAACTTTTGTACCCGGGCGGTTTTTTAGCCGATTCTTTTAATTACAGCGGAGTTGTTTTGGACAATCAAAGTTTTTCGCGCAATGGAGATGGAGGCGCGATAACACCGGAAACGCCGGGCGCAGTCAATGCCAAAATGGCAGTGTTAACTGTCAGCGCGCCGGAGAAAATTTCAAAAAAAGAATCTGAACTAGACTTATGTCCTGATGGTTCTGTTTGTGAAGTGAAGCCGGATGAAAAAACTTCCGGCCAAAACCAGGTGGCTAATGTTGTTGCAGTTTCTAATAATAATTCCAGCAGTAATAATAAAATTTATTATTTTCTGGGAGTTTTTGTTTTAGTTATTTTTTCCGGAGGCGGAATTTATTTCATACGCCGCCAGAGTTGAATTTAGCATTTTTTTGAAGGAAAAATCTCTGTTTGTTTTTTCCCAAAGCGCGAATGAAAGAGTGCTTCTTAAATTGGGGTCGTTGGCGATTTTTTCTATGGCTTCGGCTAATCCGGCCGAGTCAGCCGGCTTTACCAAAAGCCCCGTTTCTTCATGCATCACGATTTCCGGTATGCCGCCGACTTCTGTTGCCACAACGGCCAGCCGCGCCAATCCGGCCTCAAGAAGCGCGTACGGGAATCCTTCTTTGAGAGAAGGAAAAACAAAAATATCAAAAGCTTTAAGAAAATTGGCAGGCGACTCATGATTGTTTATTAAAAATATTTTTTCTTCCATCCCCCAGTTTTTAATTTCCATTTTTAAATTTTCAAATTCTTCTCCGAAACCGATAATGATAGTAGTTAGGGGATAGCCACTAGCTACTAGTTTTTTTACTGCTTCAATTAAAAATTTGTGGCCTTTGTTTTTGGTGAATTCCCCGATTGTACCAATCCATATTTCTTTTTCTTCGCCGCTAGCCGATAATTTTTGACGAGCTTTTTCTTTTGTCAAAAATTCATAGTCTTCGTTTTTAACTCCGTTATGGATGGTTAACAATTTTCGGCTTGGCGCGATTTTGTTTTTCAGCGCGGCTTGTCGGTCAAATTCAGAAACGCAGATTATTTTGTTATAAAACAGGCAGGTTAATTTGCTGAAAAATTTTATCAGTTTTTTTTGGAAAGCCGGCCGCGGCTCATTAAAAGCCCAGCCATGCGCGGTGAAAATAGTTTTAAGTTTTAAATTCAGGGCCAGAAAGCGATAATCAAAAGCCGCCGCGCCGGCGATGCTGGCGGCTTTTGAGCTGTTGGCATGGATAATATCCGGCCTTATTTTTAAATAGAGCTTAAAAAGTTCAAAATAGGCCAAAATATCTTTGAAAACATTTACATCCCGCTGGAAGTTTTTAATATTATGGCAGGGGATACCGGCGTTTTTTAGTTTTTGCGCCAAGGGGCCATCGCCTCCGCAGGCCACATGCACTTCAAAGACACTAGGCAGGCCGGTAGCCAAATCATAGACATATTTCCCGGCACCGGCCCAAACCGACTTCGTTATAATATAAAGTATTTTTTTCTTTGATTTGCCAGTCATGTTGTTATATATTGAAGTATAATTACATTTTATATGAAATTAAACAAGCAAAAAATTATTTTAGTTACCGGTGGAGCCGGTTTTATCGGGTCGCATCTGATAGAAAAATTGGTTGAAGATAAAAATAACAAAGTTGTTTCTCTTGATAATTATTTTATCGGAACAATAGACAATCACATAAATGGCGCGGAATATATAAAAGGGGAGACAAAAGACATAGAAGAACACACAAAAGAATTGCCGGATATTGTTTATCATCTCGGGGAATATCCTCGGGTTTTAACCAGTTTTGATGACATAGAGCTTGTTGTGCGTTTTAATATACTGGGGACTTCTGCTGTTTTGGAATTTTGCAGAAAAAATAATATTAAACTTGTTTATGCCGGCTCCAGCACGAAGTTCGGCGATAATATAGGAGGAAAAAATGAATCGCCTTACGCTTGGAGCAAGGCGAATAATACTGAATTAGTTAATAATTATGGCAAGTGGTTTAATTTGCCGTACGTAATCGTTTATTTTTATAATGTTTATGGCGGAAGGGAAATTTCCAAAGGGAAATATGCTACCTTGATTGGAATTTTTTCTAGAAAATATAAAAACAAAAAAGTTTTGCCGGTGGTCAGTCCGGGCATTCAGAGAAGGGCTTTTACGCACGTTGATGATATCGTTGAGGGGTTGGTTTTGGCGGGAGAGAAAGGCGCCGGCGACGGCTATTGTTTAGGCGCGGAAAAAACTTATTCTGTTTTGGAGATTGCCGAATTGTTCGGCGGAGAGATTGAAATGCTGCCGGAAAAAAGAGGCGACCGCCGCGCGTCAACCATTGATTTGGTTAAAATGAAAGAATTGGGCTGGTCGGCCAAAATTGATATTGTTGATTATATAAAAGAGTTTAAAGAGAATAATTCTTTATGAAAAAAATTTTGATTTTTTCAACGGCCTATTATCCCTTTGTGGGCGGGGCCGAGGTGGCCGTGAAAGAGATAACGGACAGAATAAATGATATTCAATTTGATATGCTGACTTGCCGGCTGGACGGCCAGCTCCCGATTTTTGAAAAAATTGGCAATGTGAATGTTTACAGGATAAGCGGCCCGAAATTGTTGTTTCCTTTTGTTGCTTTCTTCATGGCCAAAAAATTAAACGATAAAAATCATTATAATTTTATCTGGTCAATTATGGCTTCTTATGGCGGTTTTGCCGCCTTGTTTTTCAAAATATTTCATTCTGAAATTCTTTTTCTTTTGACTTTGCAGGAAGGTGACCCGATTGATTATATAAAAAAGAAAGTTTGGTTTGTTTATCCGCTTTTCAAGAGAATTTTTACGCGAGCCGATTTTGTGCAGGCAATTTCAAATTATTTAGGCAATTGGGCGCGTGAGATGGGTTTTCGGGGGCCGTTGGAAATTGTGCCGAACGGGGTAGACTTAAACAAATTTAAATCTCAAATCTTGCCTGCCGGCAGGCAGGTCTCAAATCTCAAAAATAAGGAGAATAAAATCTTGATTACTACTTCAAGGCTGGTGAAGAAAAATGCTGTTGGAGATATTATTGAAGCTCTAAGATATTTGCCGGAGAATGTTAAGTTATTGGTTTTGGGAATTGGGCCATTGGAAAAAGAATTAAAGTCTCAAGCCTTAAGCATTGGACTCCAAGACAGAGTGGAATTTTTAGGTTACATTAGCCACAAAGATTTGCCGGAATATTTTCGTGTCGCCGATATTTTTATTCGCCCGTCTTTATCGGAGGGTTTGGGAAGTTCGTTTTTGGAGGCGATGGCGGCTGGTTTGCCGGTGATAGGCACGCCGGTCGGCGGGATTCCGGATTTTCTTAAAGACCCTTCGATAAACCTGCCTGCCCTGTCTGCCGACCAGGCAGGCGGTAGGCAAGGCTCAGGGCAAGTGCCAACTGGCTTATTTTGCGAAGTAAATAATCCAGAAAGCATTGCCGAGAAAGTGGAATTGCTTTTGGGCAATGATGAATTGAGGCAAAAAATAATTAAAAACGCCAGAGAGCTTGTTATAAAAAATTATGACTGGGATTTAATCGCGGATAAGATGAAGGGTGTTTTTGAGAAAGCTGGGGCATTTGGGGTATAACGTTCGCGGTTATGAGAAGTTTCGCCGACTTCCTTACTATTATATAGAGGAGGCAAAATTTGGGTGAAAGAAATTTGCATTCCTTATTAAATCTAAATCGCAAATTTCTTAAACCTCATATACTTTGTTATATGATGTAATTTTTCTATTTTTAATCTTCGTCTTCTTCGTCTGATAAATTATAAAACATCTTGAATCTTAAATTGGATATTCCGTTTTTCTTAAATTCTTTTAAATATTTCAGCATGTGTTCTGCGATGAGTTGTCTCATTGAATCTCCATAACCATCATCAAAGAGGTGTTTTTTTGAAGGATGTATTAAATCTTTTTTCGCGAATTCCTGTGCAAGGATAATGTGAGCAATATTATCAAGGTCTGACTCAACTTTTTGTTTATGCTTTAAAGATTCTTTTTCCGAAAAACGAACTTCTGGAGCGAGACTCGTTAGCGATATTGATTTAGGAATATCCAATTTATCCCCTAATTTATATATTTTGGTGATTATGTCGAAAAGTTTATTTTTTTCATTGGTATCTTTAAAATCCGATATTAGGCCTGACGAAGCACAATAATCAGCAAAATATAGAAATTTCAAAAATGTTTTATATTCTTCTTTCGATAGTTTGATTTCTACTTCATTCATATGTTTGAGATTAAAAATAAAAAAATTATTTCATATAACTGGTTGTTATATGACCCGAAGGGCAAGTCCCGAGAAATCGGGACGCAGAGTTCCGAACCCCACCATATTTATTTTGTCTGAGTGCCACCTATAACTTCATTAGTGTTTTTATCCACATAAACTACCAGATGACTACCTTCAGCATGACCAGGATAATAAAATTTAACAATCCAACATGAATGTTTTGATGGCGATTTTATTGGCTCCTTGCCCCAGTTCTTCCAATAATGATTTGCTTCACATTCGTCTTCAACAACTTCTACTTTTTTCACCATAGAGAAAAAGTCAACATTGGGAAACGCATTATGAACATATTTTTGTAAATGCTCTTTGGCAATACTTTCTACTAAAGGAGCAGGTAATACATTAACATTGTCTGATTGAACTACATTTTTTATTTCCCAATTATCAAGCACGATAGTAAATTGGCGTTGTTTGTCTCCTTGAAGCTGTAGAAGCTGTACAGAAAAGCAACCCTGACACTCCAATTTTTTTACTTCAATGATTGTTACAGGAAAACTTAGATGGGCGGTAGCTATTTCAACGGCCCTTTGTTCTTGAGATATTTCTTTACAAGCATTATTCACACAACTGCACCTTTCTGGAATTAAACACTTCCAATGTGGCTCTCGAAAACAATAACTTTTCAGATTATTGTACTTAGATACTCCTTCTAAATTTACACACTGTCCGCATCCTACTACTTTACAATCGCTATCTGAAGCGCAATATTTATAGTTCTTTAATTCTTCATTTGCCAGTGTATGAAATTTATTTTCGCAGTATATGAATTGCCAGTACGCAATTACAAGAACAAACACAACTGCCAAAATTCCAATTCCAATTA
>JAHJQY010000024.1 GCA_018819015.1 Patescibacteria group bacterium | reverse complement strand
GCCCGCTTTTGATGGATACAAAAGAAGGCCTGCCTACAGATCAATAAAGCGTTTTGAAGAATTTGAACATTTTCAGGATGTGTTAAAGTCCGGGGCTCTTCCGAGGGCGTACAGTTTTAAGCAGTTGGATGAGTTTATTGGAAATTATATGAAAGATCAAAATATTTTTGCTGATAGCCGTCGGATTTTAAGAGAGAGATCGTGTTCTTTTTTGGACGGTTTGTCTTCCGAGAGAATTTTAAGCGAAATAAAAAATGTTTAGATTGGTAAAATTAAAAAACAAAAAAGATTTTATATTTTTTGTTTTTGTGGCGGCGTTTTTTATATTTTTTATTTTTCAGGTTTCCATGATGGTTTTTTATCGCGAGAGCTGGGTTGATGAATTAATGCATTTGTTTAAAAGCATGTCTGTTTTTAGCGGTGATTTTGTTCCGTTTAAAGATATTATTGTTGAGTATCCGCCGCTTTATCTTGCGGTGTTTGGTATTTTTCAATATTTGTTTGGCCCTAGTTTGTATGTTGGCAGAATTGTTACCGCTTGTTTTTATGCGCTAATTCTTTTTTTGATGTTTTTGGTGGCTAGGAAATTTGCCGGTAAATGGTGGGCTTTGTCGGGCGTTGTTTTTATGTCTTCAAATTTTCTTTTGGTTGGCAATTATGCTTCGGCAGGATTTTATTCATTGGCGGTATTGCCCCTGATGCTTGCTGTTTGGATTGAAACTTTGCAGATTCAGAGATGGCGAAAGTCTGTTTTTTGCGGAATATCCTTCGGCTTTATGATGCTTGCGCGCACTAATATGTTGCCGGCAATTCTTGTTTATATCGTTTATTTATTTTTTTTAAAAATAAACGCGCGGGATATTTTTATTTTTTTATTTTTTGTTATTTTGACGCTTGTTTTAGGCTATTTTCCGATTGTGCTTGGTGATCCTGCCTTGGCGATTGCTTATATTTTTGCTCCTTTTCATAATTTCGGTCCGCTTAAAAATTTACCTCCGTCCACGATAATCGGTTTAAGTTTTTCGGGATTTTTGGAAATATTCACCGCTTTTTTAAAAGAGTATTATTCTTTTCTTTTGCTTTTTATTTCTTCTGTTGCGGCTGTTGTTTATCAAAATTGGCGCAATAAAAATGAATTTTTAAAAAAGGAATCATTTTATGTTTTTTTGGTTGTTTTGTCGCTGGTCTTTATTGTTACCCACTACTGTTATTGGCGTCTTAAGGGTAATGTTTACTACGCGAATTATTTTATGCCGATTATTGTTTTGGCTGCGGTTATTGGCCTGGCCAGGTTTTTGCGAAAAGAGGTTTGTTTTGTCGTTATTTTTGCGGGAATAGTAATTTTAAATTTTGCTATCAATATTTATCGGACAGATGTTCTTTCCAGCCCGCTGGAAGAAACAGACATTCAAAGAGTTGAAAGAGGCGCGCGATTTATAAAAAATAACACGGAAGAAAGTTCAAGAATTTTATCGTTTGATAATTCTATTTATCATATTTTTACCGCAGGCAGGAAAACTTACGCTCCGCTTATAAATAGAAATTTTTTGTATTTTCCTGTCGCCGACACGGAAACAGTCAAACGGCTGAGATTTTATAATTTTGAAATGCTTAAACAATGGTTCGTGGAAGATGCCGATTATGTCGCCCTGCAAAAAGAAAGCTGGAGAGATATGTTTGTTAGGACTGACCATTGGGGTGGTGGAGGGAAGAGAGACGATGAAAAAATAAATGAAATTTATAAAATTCTTGGCGAACAATACGAGTTTATTGGCAGTGAATTGAATGTTTATCCGCGAAAATATACCGACGGCAATGATGGCGGCACTCTTCTTTTATATAAACATGTTAAATAGGGAAAATAAAAAAATTTTGATGATTGCGGCAACGCCGTTTTTTTCCCACAGGGGCTGTCATATAAGAATTTATGAGGAAATTTCTTTTTTGCAAAAAAGAGGGCATTCGGTAAAGCTGGTTACTTATCATTTTGGAGAGAATATTGAAGGAATTGATACAGAGAGAATCCCCAATTTTTTTTGGTATAAAAATACTGCTTCTTACCTAAGTTTGCATAAAATCTATTTTGATATTTTTGTGCTTTTTAAAGCTTTTATTGCCGCAATTCGCCATAAGCCGGATATTTTGCACTGCCATTCGCACGAAGGCGCCTTTATAGGAATTCTTGTTAATGTTTTTTTTAGAAAAAAACTTATTTTGGACAGTCAGGGAAGCTTGTCGGACGATTTTGTGGTGTTTGGAGTTTTCAAAAGAAACTCTTTTTTCTATAAATTATGTATTTTGTTTGAAAAATTTATATATAGATATTCCGATGCCGTTTTGGTGAGCAATAAAAGCAATTATGATGTTTTAGTTAAAGATTTTAAAATTTCTCCTAAAAAAATATTTGTTGTCGCCGATGGGGTTAATGCGGAATCTTTGGATATAAACAAAGAATTGGTTAAAAATTTGCGGGCAAAATATAATCTTCAAAAATACAGGCATGTTATTGTCTATTGCGGCACAATGAATGAGTCCGAAGGCATTGAGATTTTGCTTGAAACAATGAAGCGCCTGAAAACAAAGAGAAATGATTTCATTCTTCTTCTTATGGGCTATCCAAACGTTGAGCATTATAAAGACGTGGCAAAAAAAATGGGGCTTGAAGATTGCGTTAACGTTCTTGGGCGGATAAATTATTTTGAATTATTCAGTCATCTTTATTTGGGAACTTGCGCCGTTTCTTTCAAAATGCTCACAACAGAAGGCAATCTCAAGCTCCTTCATTATGGAATTTTGGGCCTGCCGGCGTTTTGTTTTGACCATTCTTCAAATAGATACATCATGGGTGGCCACGCTTTTTATTTAAAATATCAGGAAGCTCCTGAATATTATGCTGAAAAAATAGATGAGGTATTGAATTCGCCGGGACGCATTCGTTTAAAAGGCGAGGAGGCCAAGAAGTGGGTTTGTTCAACTCATTCAAACAGCCTGCTTCTTAAAGAATTGCTAGAAGCTTATAGAGAGAACAATGGAAAAGATTAATCAATGTTCAATCTGCGGCCGGAGCCGTTTTTCTTTGGTTGCGTTAACAAAAGATTTTGGCGAGGCACAAGATGAGGTTTTTAATTATTTTAAATGCCTTGGTTGCGGTATTGTTTTGTTGTTGGAAAGGCCGGAAGAAAAAGATTTAGGCAAATATTACCGCTCTGATTATCAGCCCTATTCTTCCAGATATAACTTTTTGACTGAAAAATTTATTTCACATAGAACTAAAAAAGAAGCTCGTCTTTTTAAAAAATGGAATAAAGGCGCGCGTCGTTTGCTTGATGTGGGGTGTTCGTTCGGCAAGTATATGAAGGATATGCGTGATTATGGAAAGTTTTCCGTTGTCGGCGTGGAATTGAGCGGGGAGATGAGCGATTTTGGACGGGAGAAATTCGGACTTGATATCCGGCAGGGAAATTTATTGGAACAAAATTTTGATAATTGTTCTTTTGATATTGTTGTTTTAAGCCACGTTATAGAGCATTTGTATAATCCAAAAGAAATTGTTGAAGAAATTTATCGCATTCTTTCTCCCAGCGGGCTTGTTTTTATAAAAACTCCGAATATTGATACTTTTGAGCGCAGTATATTCGGCAGATACTGGCTTCCTTTTGAAGCGCCTCGCCACACTTTTTTATTTAATAAACAAACTTTACGCTTTTTGCTCGGCGATGCTTTTGCTATACGCAATGTGGTTTATGAGAAAACTCCGAATAATATTATACTTTCAATTAAGAATTATTTTGTTGATAAAAAATATCCGCAGTCGGTTGTTAATTTTTTTAATTTAAATAATTATTTTTTGCTTGGTATTTTTACACCCATCGCATTTTTGCTGGGATTATTAAAAACTAGCGGAAGAATAGTGATTCTCGCCCAAAAACAATGAAAAAATATTTAATTTTTGCTTTTAAGGTTTTTGTTAGCGTTTTTCTTGTTTACTTTATTTTTACCAAGATCAGTTTTGGCGATATTTTGGGCGTATTAAAAGAAGCTAATTTGGGCTATTTTTTTGCCGCTGTTTTTCTTGCTTTGCTTGCTCTTTATATCAACACTTTTAAATGGAAGTTGTGGCTTGAATATTTTTCCATACACGAAAATGTTTACCCTCTTTTTATTTTGAATCTCGCAAGCGTTTTTTACTCAATTTTTCTTCCCGGAGGCGTTTTGGCCGGCGATGCTGTGAGAGTTTATAAATCTTTTGATTTGCATGAGGAAAAGAAAAAAATCGCCACATCTATTTTTTTGGATAGAGCCATTGGCTTGTCAGTTTCCGTGTTCGTAGGCTTTACGGGGCTGATTTTGACGGATTCGGCTGTCCGCGATTATGGCTTTGTTTTTAATATTTATCTGCTTTTTTTTGTTGGAGCGTTGTTTTTCCTTGGTTTTTTAATCTGGTTTTATAAAAATTACAGAGTAGTGTTTTTGTCTTCTTTTTACGCTGTTTGTTCCCATGTTCTTTATGCCTTTTTGGTCTATATACTTTCATTGTCTATCGGGCTAGAGATTTCTTTTTTTGATATTTTGTGGCCGCTCGCGCTTGCGAATTTTATCTTGGTTGTTCCCGTGAGTTTTTTTGGCCTAGGGGTGAGAGAAGTTAGTTTTATTTATATACTTGGAATGATCGGAATAACGGCCGTAAGCGCGACAAGTTTGTCGCTTTTAATCTTTTTTTCAACACTAATAATTGGTTTTATTGGCGGCGCAGTTGAGTTTTATTTTTGGGCGAAGAAAAAAATGTGGTTGGCGGCTTCTTCTGATCTGGAAAATGGCATCATTAAAAAATCTAGCGCCTTGAGCGGCGAAAAGATAAGCATGAACAAAGAGAGCCAGAAGGAATAAAGTGTTTTGGACCCAAAAGATAGAAGTAGGGCAAGTATATACATAAGCTGTATTACCAGCGCCGCAATTGGTCCGGAACGGGTTCCGGATTTTATTATTTTAAATTCTTTAAATCTTTCTTTTAGTCCGGCAATTGTGAAGCGCGTGTAATCAGACGGAGAGCCGTGGAATGGAAACACAAAAGGCATCTCAATAAATATAAAGCCACCCGGTTTTAAGATTCTTTTTATTTCTTCTATGACTTTTTCGGGGAATGGCACATGTTCAAGCATAGAAACAGAAATAACCATATTAATAGAATTGCTTTCAAACGGCAGGTTTGTCGCGTCAGCAACAACATCAACATTTTTATAGGGATGAACATCTACATTGGTGATATTTTCCCCAAGATTGGTTGTGCCGGAGCCGAGATTGATAATTTTTTTATTATTTATTCCCACAGGGAAAGCTTTTTTGATGGCTTTTTTTGCACTCAAGCCATAAAAATAAATATGACTTGTGAAAAATAGAATCCATTTGTAAAATTCTGGATATTTTTTTAAAAAAGATTTAATTAAATCAATGATTTCCATACGATATTATTATATGATATTATTACACCAATATGCAATATGAATATAGCCTTGTTAACACCGCCATATGATTTGATGAAAGAAGGATACGGCTCTAAAAGAAAATTAAGAGGAGGTCTTTTTACTCCTTTGGGCTTGGCTTATTTGGCCAGTCCGCTAATAAAAGACGGACATAATGTAAAAATTATTGATGCTTCTTCGTACCAGCAAACCAATGAAGAAATTGAAAAAATTTTACTGGAATTTAAGCCGGATATTGTTGGAATTTCCTCGGTCACCGGAACGGCTCCGGCGTCTTATTCTTTGGCAAACTATTTAAAGTCAAAATTTAAAAATTTGCCAATTATTTATGGCGGTCCTCATGCTAGTTGTTTTGCCGAAGCGGTTTTTGAAAACATACCAGAATTAGATTTACTGGTTTATGGCGAGGGTGAAATAATTTTTAAAAACATTATAGATAAATATAGTGATACGGGAAAAATTCCAAAAGATTTGCATGGGACTTGCGCAAAAGTAGAAGGGAAGTTTGTAAAAAACGAGCCGGCAAAACCAGTTTTGAATTTAGATGACTTGATGCCGCCCGCGTATCATTTGTTTGATTACCATGGTGTTTATAGGCCTTTGCCTTTGCAGTATAAAAAATTACCGGCCGCGAATATGGTGATGTCGCGCGGTTGCCCTTATGGAAAATGCACTTTTTGTTTTTCTGCCGGAAGAGCTTCGCAAATTTATCGGCGGCACAGCCCCAAAAGAGTTGTTGGAGAGATAAAATATTTAATTAAAAATCATGGCGTTAAAGAAATTGCTTTTTGGGATGATAATTTTTTAATCAGCGAGAAATGGGTTTTTGAATTTTGCGACCTTTTGGATAAAGGGGGTATAAAAATACCTTGGAGCGCCTGTGGGCGCGTGAATACAGCCACCAGGCCGATGCTGGAGCGCGCCGCTAAATCGGGGTTGTGGAATGTTTTCTACGGATTGGAAAGCGGGAATCAGGATATTTTGGACAGAATAAAAAAAGGTATTACATTGGAAGAGGTTCGGCAAGCGATGAAATGGTGCAATGAATTGGGAATTGACACGCGCGGTTCTTTTATGCTTTTTTTGCCCGGAGAAACGCCGGAAAAAGCGATGAATACAATTAAATTTGCCTGCGATATAGGCGTTACCTACGCGCAGTTCCAGCCGACTCATCCGGAGTGGGGGACGGAATTATATGATGATGCCGTGAAATCCGGACAGATTTTCACTTTGTATAAAGGAAGGACAGCTGTCAGTTATTTGCCCGAGGCCTATAAAGATTCCAAGCAAGCAAGAGAAATGCAAAAAAGAGCTTATAGAATGTTTTATTTCAGGCCAAGCTATATTTGGAAACACATAAAGAGATTAAGGCATATCTCCAAAATCAAACAATATTTCAACGCCGCCAAATATATAATAGGGATTAGTACGTAGCTATATTACATCCATCTTTCATACCATTTCTGGAAAACGAATAGGGACCATAGTTTTTGGCGGTGGTTTCTGCGTTTTTCAAAATGTTCTTTCATTATTTTTTGAACATAAGCGCAGTTGAAAATGCCTTGTTTTTTAATTTTTTCTTCGCTTAGCAATTCCTTGAGTTCATTTTTCAGATCTCCGGCTAGCCATTCAGCCGTGGGCGCGCCAAACCCTTTTTTCTTTCTGTAAACTATATCTTTGCCGATATGTTTGGCCATTAGTTTTTTTAGTAAATATTTCCCGCTTAAATTTCTGAATTTAAGGTTGTCCGGCAAATTATTTATAAAATTAACAAGTTTATGGTCTAAAAAAGGACTTCTTACTTCAAGCGAGTTCATCATGCTGGCTCTGTCTACTTTTACTAAGATATCTTCCGCCATATAATGTTTGGCGTAAGCATAAATAAGTTTCTGCCATTTGGAATTGCCTGTGTTGTCTTTTTTTATTTTTTCAATTTCTTCAAAGCGAGGGTGAATATTTAGAAGCTGCGAAACTTCTTCCGGGCTAAAAGCCGATAGCCAGATTTGATTTCTTAGAATATCGTCTTTAGCGCCCGCGCCGTCTAAAAATTTATTTATTTTAAAATCTAGGCTGAAATTTTTATGCGAAATTGGCAGAAAAGAAGCCAAGAATTTAGATAAGTCTTTTTTAATAATGTTGGGGAGAATATTAAATAATGAAAAAATTTTATGCGCGGCAAAGGTGGGGTAACCCATCCAGAATTCATCTCCGCCATCTCCTCCCAACGCCACGGTTACTTTTTCTTTGGTCATTTTGGACAACAAATAAGTCGGAAGAATAGAGGCGTCGGCCAGTGGTTCATCCAGCTGGCTAAATACTTCAGGGATTAGCTCGTACATTTCTTTTTGAGAAAATATTTTTTCGCAGTGTTCCGCGCCCAGTCTTTTTGAAACCAGCCGCGCCCATTTTGATTCATCAAAAGATTTTTCTTCAAAACCAATAGAGAAAGTTTTAATCGGTTTCAAAGAATTCTTTTGGGCAAAATAAGCGATAGTGCCGGAGTCTATTCCTCCCGAAAGAAAAACACCCAAAGGAACATCGCTTATAAGCCGTTCTTTTACAGCTTGATTAATTTGGTTTTCCAGTTCTTTTAACGCCGGTTTTTCATTTTTGAAGGTTGAATTTTTCGGGTTGCCAAATTTTATTTGCCAATATGGCCTTGTTTCTACCCGATTGTTTTTTAAAATTAAAAAGCTGGCCGGTTCTAATTTGCGGATATTTTTAAAAATTGTGCGGGGCGACGGGATATATTCAAAAAAGAAATATTTTGACAGCGAAGAAAAATCAATTTCTTTTTTGAATAGCGGATGGGGCATTAACGCTTTGAGTTCAGACGCAAACGCGAAACAGAGTGGATTATGAAAATAATATAAGGGTTTTTCGCCAAATTTATCGCGCGCCAGGATTAATTTTTTTTCTTTGCTGTCCCATATCGCAAGCGCGAACATTCCTTCCAGTTTTTCAAAAATGGATTCGCCCCACTCTTCATAACCGTGGATTATAACTTCGGTGTCGCTATTGGTTTTAAAATGATGCCCGTTGCCAAGCTCTTTTTTTAAATTTTGAAAATTATAAATCTCGCCGTTGAAAACTATGGCAATGGTTTTGTCTTCGTTGAACATCGGCTGTCCGCCGGTTTGCAGGTCAATTATAGAAAGACGGCGGTGGCCCAGAAAAACATCGTCTTTAATGAAAAAACCGCTCGCGTCAGGCCCTCTGCGGTTGAGGGTATTCGTCATTTTTTCCAGGATGTCTTTGTCGCCTTGGCCTATGAAGCCGGCTATTCCGCACACGTTGTTTCTTCTTTTTTTATATAATAATCAGAATTTTGATGGTTTTCTTTGTTTGTGCGGTGTATGAGTTCCGCGATTAAGCCCATTAAAACGAGTTGAAAACCCACGATGCCGAAAGTTACCGCAAGTGTGGGCAAGGGCGTTTCAATAAAAGTGATTTTATACGCAAGTCGCAATATAATCATCAGGGCGAAAGATAAAAAACTTGCCAGAAAAGAAAACATTCCTATGGCGCCAAAAAAACGGAACGGCTTATTGTGAAATTTTTCAAAAAAATAAAAGGCGATAACATCAACGATTACATCAAGCGTTCTTGATATTCCGTAGTTGGATTTGCCGTGTTTTCTCGGCGTATAGTTTATCGGAATTTCGGCGATTTTCGCTCCCTGTTTTGCCATGTAGGCCAAAAATAAACGGTGCATATCTCCGGAAAAAGAAAGATTGTCAAACAGTTCTTTTTTGTAAACTTTCAAAGTACAGCCCGCGTCGTTAATTTTTACTCCGCTGACGCGAGAGAGCAGGCGATTTGCCATGGCGGAAGGTATTTTTCTCGTGATTTTTGAATTTTCCCATCGGTTTTTGCGCCAACCTGAAACAACATCATAACCTTCTTCAATCTTGCTTAAAAGCAAGGGAATGTCTTCAGGCTCATTTTCAAGATCTCCGTCCATGGTGATAATAATATCTCCTTGGGCTTTTTTAATTCCTGTCGCCAGCGCGATTGTTTGCCCGAAGTTTCTTTTGAGTTTGATTATTTTTATGTCGGAAAGTTCTTTTAGTGTTTTGAATGTATCGTCTGTTGACCCGTCGTCAACAAAAATAATTTCGTAAGTCTTGTTTAGAGACGAAAGAGTTTTGGTTAATCTGCCATGAAGCTCTTTAAGCGATTTAAATTCGTTGTAAACAGGAATTATAATTGATAGCATTATGTTACTTTTTTCCATATATTTATATTTAATATCGTATAATGTTATTATAAAATATGCCAGAGACGGTTAATTTTTCAAAATCTTTTATAGAGGGTGAATTTCATCTTGGTTTTTGGGGCTTTGTGAAAAAGGGAGTGGGTTTTATCGGCTCCTTTTTTATATTGCGCTCGCTGTCGCTTTATCAGTTCGGAGTTTATCAACTACTTCTTTCTTTTTATTCTATTGTATCAAGTTCTTGTCTTAATCTTTTTTCCAGTGTTGTATCTAACGATTTGGCTCGTTTTATTGCCGAAAACAGAAATGATAAAGCCAAGCGTCTTTTTTGGGAATATTCATTTTTTCGCCTTATATTGTGCGCCTTGCCTGCCGTTTTGGGTTTTGCGCTGGCTCCGCTTTTTTCTTCCCGTTATGGTCCGGAGGCCGTTGTTTGGATATATCTTTTATCAATCCTTTTTATTTTTGACGCTTTTCTTTCGTCGATCCTTTCTTTTTTGAAGGTTCATTTAAGATTTGATCTTGTTGCCGTGCGCCCAAGCCTTCAAAAATTTGCCCAGGCCTTGACATTGGCGTATTTTTATTTTTTTTCATCAATTGGCATAAAGGAGGCTTTGATTGCTCAATTGGTTGGTCCATTTGTGGCATTTGTTTTTGTTTTACCCGGTTTTTTAAAGGTATATAGGCCATGGATGGATATTCCGGCTGTTAAGGGCGGGATTTTAAAAGGCATTATTTTTTCATACGGCAAATGGGATATTCCGGGTACTTTTTTAAGCAATTTGGTTGGCCGGCTGCGGCCGTGGGTTATTAAGCTTTTTTTGAACACCGAAGCGGTTGGTATTTTCGGCGTGGCTAGCATGGGAATTTCTTTGCTAAAAGATTTTCTTCCTGTTAGAACGCTTGGAACCTTGATTCCAAGAAAAATAAACGAGTCAGCCAGCCTTAATTCTATATTTCTTTACGGAACCAAGTTCTATGTGCTGTTGAGCGTTGCCCTTGTTATGATTGGCGCGATTTTTTATCCTCTTTCGGTGCGTTTTCTTTTCCCTCAATTTGTTCCGTCAATTGTATTATTTTATTTGCTGCTTCCGACCGTTGTATTATTTGCTTTTATTAAGCTTGTTAACATTTTTCTTGTTGCCAAACGAAGGCAGAAATTTATTTTTTATCAGATGGTCTTGTCTAACAGTCTTGGTGTTTTATTTTTATTTTTATTTTTGCCTATTTTTGGTATTTTGGGATTGTCCTTGGCTGAATTATTTGCTCTTGGCATTTCAATTACCGTTGAGTATTGCTATCTTGCCAAAACAAAGTTTATTCAGCATATTCCATTGCGGAGTTTTTTTTCTTTTGGAAAAAAAGATAGGCAGATAATTATGCTTATGGCAGGATATGTTTTTAAGTTTTTAAAATTAGATCGTTTAATTAAGAAAAATAATGAGAAATAAAAAATTAAAAAGTTTTTATAACAAAGTTTATCGCAAGGGGGAAGGGAAGCACTACACTAAATTAGTTTTAGACAAGAAAAAAATTACCGACGAAAAAATTGAGATTCTCAAAGAGGTTTCTTGGAAAGGAAAAGAAGTTGTTGATATTGGCTGCGGAACGGGCGAACTTGCCTATTGCATAGCCGCGCGCGGAGCAAAAAAAGTTATTGGTATTGATTATTCAAGGGAAGCCATAAATATCGCAAAGAAAGAATACCAACTTAAAGATCTTTTTTATGAATGTAAAGATTTTAATAAAATTTCCGGCAAGTTTGATGTTATAGTTATGGCCGGTGTTTTGGAACATATTGATAATCCCTATTTGTTTCTCAAGAAAGCGAAGAGAATTTTAAACAAAAAAGGGTTTATTATTATCACTTGCCCCAATTGGTCAAACGCGCGCGGCTATATTCTTTTGACACTAAAAGAATTATTCGGTTTAAGGATTACCTTAACCGATATTCATTATTTTACTCCTTTGGAATTTGAAGCGTGGGGGAAAAAGTTAGGCATGAAATTGTCATGGAGAACTTTTGAGCAAGATTGGGGGCATGGCGGCAAAATGATAAAAGATTTTGAAAAAAGACTGCCAAAATTATTAAAAGGTTCGGGCAAAAAAGAAAAAATTAAAAAATTTATAAAATGGCTAAAAATACACGCGCCCGAACTAGAAGAAGACCAAAAAGCTTCAGGCGCCGTTGGTTTGTATCATTTTAAAAAATAAAATCCCTCTTTTGAGGGATTTTTGGTTAATTAGTTTAATTTTATAATTTTTTTTGCTATGGATTCTGCATCCAAGGAATGATGTTTTAAAACTTCATCGTTTTGGCCGCAGGCTGGAATTTCTTTAACGCCTAGAGAAATAATCTTTGGGTGGTTTTTGAAATTTTTCGCAAGCGCGCCGGCAATCATTTCTCCTTGTCCTTGGGCAATATAATGATTGTCCAAGGTAATTATCATAGCGTAACTAAGTAATTTTTTTAACCATTCTGAGTTTATATTGTTCAGCCATGGAAAATTTATTAATGCGACAGAAAGACCTTTTTTTGTCAGCTGTTTTGCCGCCAGAAATGCTTCTTTCAGAAGTGTTGGTCCGTAGCCGATTATGGCTATATCTTTTCCTTTTGTTAGAAAGATGCCATAACCTTTTTTAAGCCTATAATTTGTTGGTAGATTGTATGGCAATTTCATTTGAACATTGGTTAATCTTAGATAAGTGCTTTCGTTGTTTTCTTCGGTTGCCCAGCGAATTGCCAGACGCGCTTCTTCTTCATTGCATGGCTCAATCAGTGTTAAGCCAGGCATGGCGCCAAGAGCCGAAATATCTCTTACTGATTGATGTGAATGTCCGGGTCCTCCGGGCGTTAAGCCTGCCAGAGTGCCAACATAAATAATTTTGGTTTTTTCAGTGGCGTTGTTGTAGATTTGTTCGTTTGGTCTTGCAGACAAAAAACAGGCAAAAGAATGAGCTATCGGCAGTTTGCCGCGCAACGCCAGGCCACCAGCCACAGAAATCATGTCTTGTTCGGCGATGCCGCATTCAAAGGAACGTTTTGGAAATTTTTCTCTAAATAATTCTGTTCCGCAGTCAGGGGATAAATCAGCATCAAGAATTACAACATCTTTGCGTTCCTCCGCGATTTTTAGAAGTTCGTCGCCGTAGGCCGCTATCAGATTTTCCAGCTTTTTGTTTATTACTGGCCGTTTCGGCCAATCGGCGCGGCTTAATCTAATATTTTCTTTCAGTTCAATATAAATTTTGTCTAATAATTCGTTTACCGCATTCGTGTAATCTTCAAAACAAGGCGCTCCGGCGTGGAATTTGTAATGTTCGGAATCTCCAATCATTGTTGATTCCATAAAAGAAACACCCCTGCCTTTTATTGTATCGGCGATGAGAATTTTTGGTTTATTTTGAACTTTATTGAATTTGGAAAAAACTTGTTGCAAAGATTCAAAATCGTGCCCGTTGCAACGCGCTGTTTCCCATCCGAAGGAATGCAGTTTGTTTTCTAGGTTTCCCAAGTTGCTGACTTTATCCACAAAACCTGTTGCCTGCATTTTGTTATGGTCAATGATAACAATTATTTCAAAAAGCTTATCATTTACTGCTGGCTGCAATGATTCCCAGATTTGACCCTCTTGTAATTCTCCGTCTCCAACCATTACATAAATTTTTTTAATTTCTCCATTTAGGCGGTTAGCCAGAGCCATACCTCGCGCTTTTGATATTCCCATTCCCAGAGAGCCGGTGTTGGTGATGATATTTGGCGTGTTTATGTCTGGATGCCCGGGGAGTCCGCCTAGTCGGCGAAATTTGTGAATTAAATTAAAATCTAATTTTTCCAGACCGGTCAGAACGGAATAGAAAGCGGGAACATCGTGGCCTTTGGATGAAAAATAAAGAAAGTCTTTTTCGTTTAACCAAAGCCAGGTTACGATATCAATGGAACTGAAACTAGTTCCAATATGACCCGACCCAGCTTTGGTTATCATGTAAAGCGTGTTTATTCTGAAAATATCGGAAAGAATTCTAGCTTTTTTTATTGGGTCAAAAAATTCATTCCTTATACGTCCTATTTCGTTTAATGGGGCAAAATATAAATTTTTCATCTTGTTGTCCATCCTCCGTCAACAATAATAGTCGCGCCTGTTACATAAGAAGATGCGTTAGATGCCAAAAAGAGAATTGCGCCATTGTAGTCATTCGGTTTCGCCATTCTTCCCAAAATAGTGCGCTTGGAATATTCATTTCTGAATTCGTCAACTAAGTCCTCCGTATCAACTCCTCCTGGAACCAAAGTATTTACTCTGATTCCGAAAGGTCCGCAATATTCAGCCAGCCATTTTGTGAATCCCAAAACTCCGGCTTTCGCGACAGTATAACCGATTGGCTTGTAATATTCCTCTCCGTTTTTTCTTCTGAATTCATACATTGATTGGTCAGGTGTTACTACGCCATAGGTTGAAGATATATTTATAATACTTCCGCCGACTTTTGCCTTTTTCATTTCTCGGATAACTTCTTGAGAAACAAAAAACATTCCCTTGAGATGAGAATCCATCATCGCGTCCCATGATTTTTCCGGACAATCTTCAAAGAGGCCGTTTTCTGAAGCCGGGGCGTTTGGAATGGTTCCCAGTCCGGCATTATTGATTAAAATCGTCGGCGTCCCCAGATTTTCTATGACATTGCGGACAGCTTTTTTTACTTCATCCTTTTTTGTTATGTCAATTCCATTTTTCAAATCAAAGATTGCAATTTTGGCGCCGGCGTTTTTGAATGTTTTTGCGTATTCACTGCCCAGCAAGCCAAGTCCGCCGGTTATAATTACAATTTTATCTTTAACATCAAATAAGTCATTATTCATCTTACCATCTCCTATATGTTGTTTGGGTCATGAATTGTGTAAATCGTTTTCCATTCAGAGTAAATATCCAATGCTTCTGTTCCTGCTTCTCGCCATCCTGTGCCGGAATTGCGAAGTCCCCCAAAAGGCATATGTGGTTCGCTGCCGTAAGTGTGTCCATTGATGGAAACCACGCCAACGCGACATTGTTCTTGAAAAACCTGCGCGCGGTTAATGCTTTTTGTGTGTATGGCTGCGGTTAATCCGAAAGGTGAATTATTCGCAAGGGTAATAGCTTCTTTTAAATCTTTTACCTTGTAAAGAATGGTTACCGGCCCAAATAATTCCGTTTTAGATATTTCATTTTCGGGATCAACATTTTCCAAAATTGTTGGTTTAAAATAATAGCCGAATTTATCGGTATCGGAAAATTTTTGGCCTCCTGACAAAACTTTTGCTCCTTGCGACCGCGCTTTATTCACGGCCAGCCGCACTTTTTCTACGGCATTCTTGCTTATTAAGGGGCCGAAATTGTCGTCATCTTTTACTCCGATTTTTAATTTGTTCGTTTTTTCGACTATTAATTTTTTAAAGTTTTCAAAAATGGAGTCAAAAACAATAATTCTGCTGCCCGACGCGCATCTTTGTCCGGCACTGCTGAAGGCTGATAGTACGGCGCTTTCCGCGGCATTTTCTAAATTAGCATCGTCGCAAACAATAAGAGCATTTTTTCCGCCAAGTTCTAAGCAGATTTTGGCGAGTCTTTTTCCGGCAATTTGCTGGATTTGTTTTCCAGTTTGTACTGAGCCGGTAAAACTTATAAGGTCAACCCTGTGATCTTCTATTAAGTATTGCCCGGCTTCTTTCCCCAATCCTTGAATTACCGAAAGCGCGCCTGAAAGCAGGCCGGCCTTTTTTAGAATTTTGGCCATCACAATGGATGTGTAAGGCGTGTTTTCCGACGGTTTTAATACGGCCGTGTTTCCACAGAGTAATGCCGGAAAAACTTTCCAAGCAAAACCGGCAACAGGATTGTTGGCGGGATTGATTAGGGCGCAAATACCCACCGGTTGCCGCATTGTCATGGCGGAGCGATGAGGAATTGCGCTGGTTGTCGTTTTTCCGTAAAAACGCGCGCCTTCGCCGGCGACAAAAAAACCCATTTCAATCGCGGCATTCATTTCGCCCATAGAATCTTTAAAAGATTTTCCAGCTTCAAGGGCTATTAGTACGGCGATTTCTTCTTTCTGTTTTTGAATAATTTGCGTAGCTTCTCTTATTATTTCAGCTCTTTTAACAACAGGAGTTTCGCTCCAATTTTCGAAAGATTTAATTGCTGACGAAATAGCTTTGTCGGCTTCAATTTTTTTACCCCTAGCAACCAGGCTAAAAAGTTTACCCGTGGCTGGATTGAATTTAGGGATAAAGTCTTTTTCTTTTTCGGGATAAACTTCTTCATTGTTAATCCAGTGGGGGATTTTTTCTAGATAATTCATGAGTTACCTCCCAATCATGTTTATTTGTCAAAAATCTTCTATGTCTGTATACCACCATTATAACCTCCTGTCTAGGCAGGAGGTTTTTGGGGCGATAATAAAAAACCCCCAAAAGAGGGGGTTTTGAGTACCAATCAACAACAGTAATCAATTTTAACTGTTTTTTTGTTTTGCCGCGATTCATGCGCGGCTTTTATAACTCTCATTGTGTCCAATCCTCGCATCAGTGAAATTGGCGATTCAAATGCGAGCATTCTATGATTTAGAATTTCATTCAGGTGAGAAATTTCTTCATAAAAATCATCGGGCCTGGTTTTTTCAATTTTAATTTCGTTAGCATTTTCCATGTTTTCAAAACGGACAATATCGCCCTTTTTCCATCCGCCGATTATGATTTGGACAAAACCGTTTTCAAACTGGATATAAATTTGTTTTTTAACCGGCTCTGTGATTACATCTTGCGCGACTCGGCCGACAAATTCCTTGCTGGTTGCAAGGTGCAAAAAACAAGATTGGTCATAATCAACCTTTTCGGTTTTTACCATTTGCATTGCGGCTGAAACTTCGCTTATTCTTCCTAAACCAAGAAAGTAGGCAAAATGTTGCCATAAATTAAGCGCGTGTGAATGTTCTCCGCTAGCCCCGCCTCCGCGTTCCCAAAAGCCAAGATAGGTGTCTTCCGGGCCCTTGAGCCATGGATGAGCTGAAAAAATTCCCTTCCATGTTTCGCGGAATTCCACATCTAGGGCAAGTACTTTGCCAAAATTTTCGGACCTAATAATTCTTTCAGCCGTTCTTATTGCCCGGCCCAAGACATGGTCATAGCCAACAACTGCCATGGTTGGGTATTGCCTTAATTTTTTGATGAGTTCGTTTGTTTTGTTCAAATCCGGCGGGCAAATCGGTTTTTCAAGAAATAAAATTTTGGGTAGTTCTTCAAGCGCTTTTAGCGCCAACCCCATTCTTATGTGCGGCGGGGTGCCCAAGAAAATTATATCAAATCCGCCCTTCGGCTCCGGGCCGAGCTCGTATAATTTAATTTTTTCATCCCATGCCCCGTATCGCGCCGGATAAATTTCTTTTTTTGTTCTTTCCAGCGCCTTGGCATCGGGGTCAACCATACAGACATCCCAGCCGATTCTTCGGCAGGCTTGAGCTAAATGGTTGCCAATACTTCCGGCTCCGTAAATTTTAACTTTTCTCATTAGTGGTTGCCCCCCTTCTTAAATTATAGGTTTAGTTAAGGGTTCGGTAACTTTGATAAATAAACAACCAAGTGATTTAGCAGAATCATGGTCGTCTTCTCCGTCTCCCACAACTACAACTTCTTTACTTTTCACTTTTTCTTGGCTTATTATTTTTTTTAGATTTTCTTTTTTGGTGCCCGGTTGTCCGTATATTCCGCGGAAAAAGCGCGCGATGCCGAGATTTTTTACCGTTTGCAAAAGAGACTCTTCTGGCGTAGCGGAATTTATATAAAGAACACAAGAATCGGAAAGATTTTTAATTATTTCTGTGGTTTTGGCGTCATAGGCCAGCAGGATTTCTTTTTGAACCATTTGGTTGTATTTTTCGGCGTATTCGCGAACCAGCCCGTTTATTTTATTGGCCGGATTTTTTAATTCCAAAAAAATTTGACGAAGAATTTCAAAACGCGATTTTTTGCCGATTTCCGATAACACTTTTTTTATAACTTTTTTAGTTTTTTTGTTTTCTGGAAACAACTTAAAAAAAGCATTATATTTTATGTCATTTGAATCAACGAGCGTTCCGTCAAAATCAAAAACCCACACTTTAATTTTCATGCAACCTCCATTTTAAATTTTTTTGTCAAAGAAGTGTTTAGGTTTTTATAGCACGCGATAATATTTTTGTAAAGTAAAAACCCTGATGCGTAATGAGTCAGGGTTTTTTATAATCAAAAATCACTTTCTGGTTTTTTTCCAAAGAAAGTTTCAAGAAATTCTTTGCGAAGTTTTTCCCACACAGCATTTCCTTCGGGCGTAAATTGTTCGGCTAATTTTATTTCGGGCCAGCGATTTTTGGGAAATTTAATATACATTGAGAAAGTTCTTCTTATCCCTTTTATTTTTTCTGCAGGAAATTGAGGCATTGTCAAAATCGATTCGTCGTTGTTGCTTGGACAAATAACTTCAGGATTTATAAAATTTTCTTTTTCCGACAGTTCTCGCAATAGTGTTCCGTGAAACGGCATGAAGATAGAACTAGAGGTTGTATCAGAATAAATTTGCCGGTTGAGTTCTATTGTGTCCATGGCTAATTGGGGCGTTTCTTTTGGCAGGCCAATCATATTGCTTGTGCTAAAAGTAATCCCCAGATCAGAAACTATTTTTAATTTAGAGATAATTTTGTTGTTTGGGTAGTGCCGATTTAGAATTTTTTTGCGAAATTCCTCGTTTCCATGTTCAACGCCAAATCCAATTCTTTTCATTCCCACTTCTTTTAGTCGGGCAAGTCTTTTTTTAGAAACAGTTTCCGGACGTGTTTGAACATAGAAAGGAATTTTTATGTCAGAATACATTTCGCAGAATTCATCAAATTCTTTTGATGGCATGGCCAAAAATGTATCTGCCCAAAAGAAAAAATACTCCACGTTCCATTTGTTGCGATAGTGAATTATTTCTTCTTGGATTTTTTTGTTAGATTTTTTTCTAAAAAACGAATCTCCGGTTTCTTTCAGGTGTAATTTGTTTTGGGCCGGAGAGTTGCAGTATCGGCAGCCATAAGGGCATCCTCTATGAGTTTCTACGGGAAGCATCCGATAAAGTCGGCCGCCCATTGGACGATAAAGACGTTGTTCGCTAAATAATCCAATATCAAAATTAGTTGGATTGCGGTCGATGTTCACCGGTTTTCTCATTGGATTCCGGACAATGTTTCCTTTTTTATCTTTTGCCCACAAGCCGGGGATATTGGTATAGTTTTTGCCGAGACTCATTTTTTCGCATAATTCTAAAAGAGTTTCTTCGCCTTCGCCGACACAAACCATGTCAACTTCCTTAAATCGAAGCGCTTTTTGGGGCGCGAATGTGGCAAAAACGCCGCCAACAATAACCGGCGGTTTAACTTCTTTGATTCCTTTCAATAATTCTATTCCGACAAGAAAAGTGCTTTCTGTGGCAGAAATTGCAATTAAGTCGGGGCTGAATTCATTAACTTTGCTGTTTAAATCTCTAAACAAATTATCTTTTTTATTATCCAAAATATGATCAGATATTCTTGTGGCCAAGAATCGTTCACGGATTCTGTCGGCATCACGCTCGCTGTCAATTTCATAAATAGTGGAATCAAAAAGATCTGTAATAAACCCGTTGTTTTTCAAAATTCTGGAAAGAAGAGTTATGCTTGGAGGAACCAAGCTCTCGCTTCTTAGGTTCGGATATAAAAATAATATTTTGAAATTTGTTTTCATATTTACGGCTTCCTTTTTTATTTTTTTGTCAAAGAAGTGTTTAGGTTTTTATAGCACGCGATAATATTTTTGTAAAGTAGACAACCTTTTGCTTTTTGTTGTAGTTATAAATAAAGAACAGCACATTAACAACTGGAGGTTTAAGATGATAAAATTTGATTTTTCCGGTTTGTTTATTTTGGACATGGCCAATAATCATAAAGGGAAGCTGGAAGTTGGCAGAAGAATTGTCAGTGAGTTCGCGCCGGTTATTCAGGAAGCAGGAGTTCGTTGCGCGATTAAATTTCAGTTTAGGCAGATGGAGACGCTCGCCCATCCTGATTTTCAGGAAAAGGGCAAGCACAAATATATAGATTATTTTAAAGAAAATAATCTTTCCGAAAAAGAATTCGGGATTGTCGCAAGAGACATTAAAGAGGCCGGCATGATTACAATGGCAACGCCGTTTGACGAAGAATCGGTAGGCATGATTGAACGACTTGGAATTGATGTTATAAAAATTGCCAGCTGTTCCGCCAATGATTGGCCGCTGCTTGAAAGAATTGTGAAAGCAGGCAAGCCGGTCGTTTGTTCCACCGGCGGTTTAGGCATAAAAGAAGTTGATGACATTGTCAGTTTTTTTGACCTGAAGAATATTGATTACGCCCTAATGCATTGCGTGGCAATTTATCCTACGCCGAATGATAAATTAAATCTTGGAAGGATAAAGGTTTTTGCGGAGAGGTATCCGCATTTAATAATCGGTTTTTCCACCCACGAAGAACCCGCCAATACTGCTGTGATAAAGGTTGCTCGCGCAATGGGAGCCAGTTTGTTTGAAAGGCACATCGGCATAAAAGGAGGTGGCCTTGATTTGAACGCTTATTCTTCCACTCCCGAGCAGATTGGAGAATGGCTTGATTCTCATAAAGAAGCCGTGAAAATGAGCCGAGCGGATGTTTTTCCGGATGACCCGGACGAGAAAAAATCTTTGGAAACTTTTATGAGGGGCGTGTACGCCAAGAAAAATATAAAGAAGGGCGATAAGATTTTTTTGGAAGATGTTTTTTTTGCCATGCCTTTTCAGGAGGGGCAGGCGCCAAGCAGCAAGTGGCAGGATGGACTTGTCGCGGACAAAGACTATAAAATTAATGAAATGCTTTCAGTTTCTGTTTGTCCGGCGGTTTTTTCCAAAAAACAGATTATAAACAGGATTATAAGGCAGGCTAAGGCAATGCTGAATATGGCGAACATACATCTTGGACATGAAACAGAAGTGGAGCTGTCGCATCATTACGGCATAGAAAATTTTTACGAAGCCGGCGCCGTTCTTATAACTTGCATTGACACTCCGAATTATTGCAAAAAAATTATGATGCTTTTGCCCGGCCAGAAAAAACATCCGGTTCATCATCATAGGGTTAAGATTGAAACATTTCAGGTGTTGTGGGGCGAATTAACGGTGATTGTCAACGGCGCGGAAAAAGTTTGTTTGCCCGGAGAAATTTTGCATATGCCCAGAGGCGTTTGGCACGGATTTTCAACAAAAGATGGGGTTATTTTTGAAGAAGTTTCCACCCCTCCGGCGCCCGGCGATTCGTACTATAAAGATAAAAATATAGCAAAAACTTACGAGGCAAGAAAAACCAAGCTGATGAATTGGCATTATTACGGAGATTAATAAAAATAAAAGTAAAACGTTATGTTGTGAAAGACATAGCGTTTTTTGTTGTTCGGAAACTTGTTTTGTTATTCAAAGTTACATTATATAGTATATTATATAAGTGCCATGAAGATTTACGCGATTATTCCAGCAAGGGGCGGTTCAAAGGGCGTGCCTGGTAAAAACACCAGGCTTCTTTTGGATAAGCCCTTGATAGTTTGGACAATTGAGGCCGCCAAGCGGGTCTCTGATATTTCCAGAGTTATTGTAAATACTGATGACAAAGAAATCGCCGATATTTCCGGAAAATGCGGCGTCGAAATATTTATGAGGCCGAAAGAGCTGGCGGAAGATTTATCCGACGATTTTTCCGTCTTTTTTCATCATTTGAAAATCTTAAAAGAAAAAAATGATTTGCCGGACATGATTGTTGATTTGCGCGCTACCGCTCCTTTGCGCCGCGCGGAGAGAATTGCGGAGGGTATAGAACTTTTGAGCAAGCTGGGGAAAGAAAAAGTTGATTCTGTCCGAGTGGTTTCAGTGGCCGCCAAACATCCTTACAAGATGTGGCGGATGGACAATGGTTTTTTACAGCCGTTATTTGACGAAAAATACGCGGGCATAAAAGAGCCGTATAACGCGCCCCGGCAAGCGCTCCCGAATATTTATCAGAATAATGGCTGCATGAACGCGTTTTGGCCGGAGACTGTTTTGGAGAAAAAATCCGTAACAGGGGACAAGGTGGCGGGGTATGTTATGGAAGATTGGGAATCGGTTAATATAGACACCGAATTGGACTTTTTGGCGGCCGAGCATTTGATGAGGAAGCATAAAAAGTTATATGAATAAAAATAAGACAAAAACTATTTTTATAGCGCTTTTTGAGGGTGTGGAAGGAAAAAATATTTTGCGTACGGATATTTTAAAAACTCTTTTGTCTGAGCCGAGTTCAAAAATAGTTTTTTTTACAAAGAGCCAGGAAAGAGCGGAATATCATAGAAAAGAATTTAATAACCCGCGAATGATTTATGAAGTGGTGGAAAAAATTCAGCCAAAAGGATTGGATAAGTTTTTTATGTATTTAAAGTTCTATCTTTTGAGGACTGATACAACAAAATTTTTACAGAAAGCGGTTTTGGAAGACAGAAAAAATTATTTAAGGTATTGGACAAATTCGTTTTTGAGCTGGTTTTTGGCGAGACCGTTTTTTATAAAGATTAGCAGATTTTTAGATTATCATTTTGTAAAAGATGATACTTTTGGCGGGTTTTTTGATAAACATAATCCGGATTTGGTTTTTTTGGCAAATATATTTGAAGAAACGGAAACCCATCTTTTGAGAGAAGCAAAAAAAAGAAAGACGAAAACTGTCGGATTGATTAATTCATGGGACAGGACAACGGGCAAGAATGTTTTAAGATTATTGCCGGATAAATTAATTGCTTTTAGCGATTTGGTTAAAAATGAACTTGTAAAGTATCAAGATGTGAAAAGTGGAAGTATTTTTGTTGGGGGTATACCGCATTATGATTATCACTTTAGGGCTCCATATTTAAGCCGTCGTGATTTTTTCCAAAAAATTGGTATTCCCGAAAATAAAAAATTAATAGTTTTTTGTCCGATTGGAAGCCAATATAGCGATTCTGATTGGGATATTTTTGATTTGCTTTGCAATTTGAATAAAGAAGGAAAGTTTGGGGAAGATGTCGCCATTTTGGTCAGATATCCACCCAATGATTTTATTGAAGAAGAAGAAGTTAGAAAAAGGCCCCATTTGGTTTATGATTATCCGGGTATTAGGTTTTGCCAAAAGAAAAAGGGGATTGATTGGGATATGACTACCGAAGAATTGAAACACCTGAGCGATTCGTTGCATTATATGGCATTGATGGTATGCTATTCTTCAAGTATTAGTGTTGAGGCTGCTGTATGCGGAAAGCCGATAATTAACCTTAATTTTGAGGTTAAAAAAAGCGAATCGCCTCTGAAATCACCAATCCATTACTATAATAAATTGCATTACAAGAAAGCGTTGGGCACGGGGGGGATTTGTTTGGTCAATAGCGAGGAAGAGATGGTGAAATCTATAAAAAAATATTTAGAGAACCCGTCTTTGGATAGTGGACAAAGAAAGATTTTATCAAAACAACAGTGCTGGTTTTTGGACGGAAAATCGGGGGAAAGAATTGGCAAGTTTGTTTTAGGCCAAATGGAGTCATAATTTATTTTATGAGAAAAAACAACAAAGAAAAACGAAAAATTTGTTTTCCAATTTTGAGCCGCGCTTATTATGGCAGGCGCAAGCTATTGCTTGAAAAATTAAACAATCATCCCAGATTTGATTTACAGCTCGTTGTCGGCGGCGCTGTTTTGTTGGATAAATATAGCCACGATTTATTTTCGGAAATAGAAAATTCAGGTTTTAATATTTCTGAAAAATTATTTAATGTTATTGAGGGCGGCAACCATGTTGTTATGGCGAAAACAGCCTCTCTTATTGGCCTTGAAATAACGAATGTTTTTTATAAAACAAATCCCGATATTGTGATTGTTGAGGGCGACAGGTTTGAACAGCTGGCCGTGGCCATGTCAGCCGCTTATCTTAACAAGACACTCGTTCACATAGAAGGAGGAGATGTTTCCGGAAATATTGATGAGAGTGTTCGTCATGCCATCACTAAACTCTCCCATATTCATTTTGTGACAAATAAAGATTCTTATTCTAGGGTTGTGAGAATGGGAGAAAATCCTAAATATGTTTTTAATGTCGGGTCGCTTGATGTTGAGTACGCCGCCAGCATGAAAGATCCGGATATTGCCAGTTTGAATAAATTAATTAATGCTAAGGGGGCCGGAAGCCAGATAGATTTAAATAAGGATTTTTTGATTGTTATTTACCATCCCGTGACTTCTGACACTGAAAACAGGAGGAATACAGAGATACTTTTTGAATCAATCGCCGATTTGGGTTTGCCCATATTGTGGTTTTGGCCGAATAATGATGCCGGCACCAATGAAGTGTCAGAGTCCATAAGGCATTTTAGAGAAAAATACAAATCTCTTTGCGAGAACTTTAGGTTTTTTACCAATTTATCGTCAGAAGATTTTATTTCTATATTAAAAAAGGCGGCTTGCGTGGTCGGCAATTCTTCGGCGGGCATAAAAGAATGTTCTTATTTTGGAATTCCTGTTGTGAATGTCGGGTCGCGCCAATGCGGCAGATTAAGGGCAGAAAATGTTGTTGATGTTGGTCATAATTTTAAACAAATTAAAAAAGCCGTGAAAGAGCAGGTTTCTGTTGGTAAATATAAATCTTTTAAAATTTATCACCGGCCAAATTCAAGCGCTAAAGTTATTGATACTTTGAGTAAAATCAATCTTTATACCCAAAAAAGATTTTATGGTTTCTAGAATTTTAGGCCTTGTTACTGCCCGAGGCGGGTCCAAGGGAGTGCCGGGGAAAAATATTAAATTGCTTTTGGGTAAACCATTGATTGCTTATATTATTGAATCTGCAAAGAAGTCCGGTGTTTTTGACAAGCTGATAGTTTCTACCGAAGATGAGCAAATTGCTTCTATTGCCAGAGATTATGAATGCGAAACTCCTTTTATGAGGCCAAAAGAGCTGGCGGAAGATAAAACACCTCATTTACCGGTTGCGCAGCATGCTGTTGCGTGGCTGCGCGACAATCAGGACTATCGTCCGGATTTTGTAATGATTTTGCAGCCGACTTCGCCGTTAATTCAGCCTTTTCATATAAAAGAAGCAGTAGAATTGATTTTGAAAAACAAAAGTGATTCTGTTTTGCCTGTTTATGAATTGCCGGAAAATTTTAATCCGGAAAGAAATTTAATGATTGAGCAGAATGGTTTATTGAAACTTTTTAACGGCGATCCTGTTCGCAAAAGGCCTGCCAGGCGGCAGGGGTTGAGAAAGATTTACTGCAATACTTGTTCTTTTTATCTTTTTAGGACAGAATTGCTTTTTGATTCCAAGGAACCAAATTTTTTCGGAGACAGGGTTATTCCTTACGTCATTGATAAAAAATATGTCGTTGATATAAATGAACCCGAAGATTGGCAAAAGGCCGAAGATGCAACAAAAAATTTATGAAGAAAAAGAAAATGAATCCGGAAATTAAAATTGGGAGCAGAAAAATAGGTATGGATTACCCCCCCCTTGTTATTGCTGAAATTGGAATAAATCACGAAGGTTCTTTTGAGAAAGCAAAAAAAATGGTGATTGACGCAGGCGAGAGCGGGGCCGAAATTGTTAAATTTCAGTGCCATATTATTGAAGACGAGATGGGCCGGTCTGCAAAAAAAGTCATTCCAGGCAACGCCAAGGAATCCATTTACGAAATAATGGAAAGATGCGCTTTTTCGGAAGCCGAAGAAATTGAACTAAAAAAATTTGTTGAAAAACTTGGCATGATTTACCTCTCAACTCCTTTTTCAAGGGCTGCCGCTGTTCGCCTTGAGAAGATGGGTGTTCTGGCGTATAAGATTGGCTCAGGCGAATGCAATAATTATCCATTGATAAAGCACATTGCTTCACATGGAAAACCAATAATTCTTTCAACGGGGATGAACGATCTTAAAATGATTAAAAAAAGTGTGGAAATACTAAGGAGGGCGAAAATCCAGTATGCCTTATTGCACTGCACTTCAATGTACCCTACGCCATATGAAAAGGTAAGGCTCGGCGCAATTGGAGAATTAAAAAAAGAATTTCCCGATGCCGTCCTGGGCCTGTCTGATCATTCTCTTGGGATATACACTTGTCTTGGGGCGGTGCCGCTCGGCGTGTCTATTCTTGAGAAACATTTTACTTCTGATAAAACTTGGCCCGGACCAGACATTTCTATTTCAATTACTCCGTTCGAATTAAAAGAAATGATTGTTGGTTCAGGCGCCATCTATAAAGCTCTCGGAGGTCATAAAGAAATATTAAAAGAAGAGCAGGTTACAATTGATTTTGCTTATGCCTGTGTTGTTTCAATAAAGAAAATTAGGAAAGGGGAAAAATTTTCTCCTGAAAATATTTGGGTAAAGCGGCCGGGAACAGGAGATTTTTTGGCGAAGGATTTTGAAAGTCTTTTGGGCAAAATAGCCAAAAGAAATATTTCAAAAGATAGTTTTATAAAGAAAGGCGATTTTTAAAATATATGGCCAAAATAATCCAAAATCATAAAGATTGCATCGGGTGCGGCACTTGTGTTATTTTGTGTCCGAAATTTTGGGAGATTAGTGATGATGGCAAGGCAATTTTAAAAGGCGCCGTTAAAAAAGAAAACGGAGATTTGGAATTGGAGATTGACGAAATTGGCTGCAATAAGGACACGGAAGATGCTTGTCCGGTCAAAGTGATTAAAATAGAATAAATTTTTATCGGCCTGCGCTGCGGAGCATTACCATGGTGGTTTTTAAAAAGATGGAAAGGTCCAACGTAACAGATCTGTTTTTTATGTAATACAAATCATACTGCAGTTTTTTTATGGCATCTTCCACCGAAGCGCCATAAGGGTAGTTTATCTGCGCCCAGCCCGAAGCGCCGGGTTTTACCAGATGCCGTATTGAATAATGCGGTATTTTTTCTTCCAGGGTTTTTACAAATTCCGGCCTTTCGGGCCTTGGCCCCACAAAAGAAAGCTCTCCTTTTAATATGTTCCAAAGCTGCGGCAATTCGTCAATTCGCGTTTTGCGCAAAATAGAACCGACTTTTGTTATTCTTTTGTCTTTTGTGGCCGCCCAGACCGCGCCGTTTTTTTCAGCGTCTTTTATCATTGAGCGGAATTTAATAATTTTGAAAATTTTGCCGTTTTTCCCGACTCTTTCATGTTTATAAAAAACAGGCCCGTTGCTGTTGATTTTTATGGCCAGGGCCGCGAAAGGAATTAAAAATAGTGTCGGCAGCCCCAGCAGCGCCGCGCCCGTTACATCAAACATTCTTTTCATCATTTCAAAAGACTTCTTGTTTATTTCGCGGAGATTTTCCAAAAACCAAATTTCATTAACCATGGAAAGGGGAATTTTCCCGAAAATTATTTCATAAAAATCCGGAAAGCCCATTATGCTGACCCCCAGCGGCAGGGCTTGTTCGTAAAACATTTTTGCTCCTTCCGGTGAACGCATAATATTTTCTGACGCCACAATAAGCTGGATGCCATATTGTTTAATCAGGTCCGGCAGGTTTTTGTCCACCCCAGAAAGCACAATTGTCGGCTCATATCCTATTTGGGCGTTTTCTTTCAAGTGGGTTACTGTTTCTTCTACTTCTTTTGAATTGCCAAAAAACAGCGTTTTTGTTTTTGACCCCTTTTTTGCCAAGCTCCAAAATGTTTTTCGCCACAATATTAAAAGCGGAGCCAAAATAATGATATCTATAAATAAAATTGTCTTTGGTGCGATGCCGGCGCCGGGCAGCAGATAGAAGATGAGCGCGGCCAAAACGGCCATGATTGTCAGCGCGTGCGTCGCTCTTTTGATTATTATTTTAAGCGAGCTGAAAGTTTTTATCTCGTACAAATTGTTGATGTAAAATATGAAAAGCCAAAGAAGATGGATGCAGAAAAAAGGTATCTGGTGGGCGGACCAAATTTTTTCGCTGACCGGCGACTGGTAGCGCAAAAGGAGCGCCAGATAAAGACTTAGGTAAAACAAGGCGAGGTCGCCCGTTAAAAGAATCGTTGTTTTAAGGCGGTTAGTGAAAGCCATAGGTTTATTTTATTCTATTTGATTAAAATTTCAATCGTGATAAATTAAATACAATGTCTGAAAAAAGCATTCGTTCCATTGTTTATGTTATCATGGCCGGGCTTTTTGTTTTGCCGGTTTTGTCTCTGCTGGTTTCCAATTCCTTGTTTTTTCCGTTTATTACGACCAAGAATTTTTTCTTCAGGATGGTGGTGGAAATTTTGTTTTTTTTGTGGGTTTTGGTCGCGGTTTTTGATAAAAAATACCGTCCGAAAGTATCGCCATTGCTGATTGCCGTCTCGCTTACTTTGCTGGTTTTGTGTTTGGCGACAATTTTTGGCGCCAATCCTTATCGCAGTTTTTGGTCCAATTATGAGAGGATGGAGGGATTGGCGGGGCATTTGCATCTTTTTGCTTATTTTTTGGTTTTAACCAGTATTTTACGCAGAAAAAAAGACTGGATTTTTTTGTTTGGCGCGATGATCGGGGTTAGTTTTATTGCTTCTTTTTACGCCTTGCTGCAGTTTTTTGGCGTTGTGGATATTCACCAAAGCAGTGTCAGGCTTGACGCGACGCTGGGCAACGCCACTTATCTGGCGATTTTTCTGATATTCCATCTATGTTTAATATCTTTATTTTTCTTTTGGTTTCGCAATAAATGGTTGCGAATCGGCCTCGGTCTTTTGTTTTTGCTTGAGACGGCGGTTGTGTTTTTAACGGCAACAAGGGGCGCTATTTTAGGCCTTTTGGGGAGCCTGTTTTTATTAGGCATTTTAATGGCTGTTTTTTCCGGCGATGTGAAAATTCGCCGTGTTTCCGTCGGTATTTTGCTTTTTATTGTTTTGATTGTTTTTTTGTTTTTGATTTTGAAAAATCAGCCTTTTATAAAAAACAACTATGTGCTTTCAAGATTTGCCAATATTTCTTTTTCTGAAGGAACGGTTGAGTCCAGGTTTACTATTTGGGGAATGTCTTGGCAGGGTCTTCAGGAACATCCGCTTTTGGGCTGGGGGCCGGAAAATTATAATCTGGTTTTTAATAAATATTATCAGCCTAAGCTTTATAAGCAGGAGCCCTGGTTTGATCGCTCGCACAATGTTATTTTTGACTGGCTGATAACCGGCGGCATTCTTGGCTTTCTTGCCTACGCGAGTATTTTTATTTCTGCTTTGTATATAGTTTGGCTGGGATATAAAAAGAATTATTTTGCCTTGCTTGAAACGGCGTTGATTACTTCGTTATTGGCGGCTTATGCTTTTCATAATCTTTTCGTTTTTGACAATTTGACTTCTTATTTTATGTTTTTCTCGGTGCTGGGGTTTATTCATTTTGTGTTTGTCGGCAATCAAAAAGAAGAGAAAAAAATTAAAGAAACAAATAAAGAAGAAATAAGCCTTTTTGGTTATATGGTGGTTACTTTTTCTTTTATTTTGGTTGTTTTTTCTTTATATTTTGTGAATATTAAGCCGCTTTTGGCCTGCAATAAACTTTTAAGCGTTCTTTATGCGGCGCGTCAGGGTGTTGTCGTTGACACGGTTTTAAAAGAATTTGATAAAGTTTTTAAGTATAATACTTTTGGAACCGGCGAGGCGCGAGAACAGCTGGTTAGTTATGCAAACAATATTGTGTTTGCTTCTAATATTTCACAGCAAGATAAGGTTAAAGTTTTAACAAAGGCGATTGAAGAAATGGAAAAACAGTCGCTTTCAAGTCCGGACGATATTAGATATTTGATTATGCTCGGCTCTCTTTACAACAAAGCCGGCAGGGTTGGCGACGCGTTAAAAGTCATTGATAGGGCCATTGTCCTTTCGCCAAACAAACAACAATTGTATTTTGTAAAAATTGAGATTCTTTTTGTTGTTGAACAGAATCAAGAGGCGCTTGTGGCGGCCAAGAAAGCTTATGATTTAGATTCTTCATACGCGGAGGCCGCCAAAAATTTGGCGATCGCTTATATTGTAGCCGGCGATGAAAAAAGCGCGGAAGAACTCCTGCTTAAAACTTTTTCAAGGACAATTATAGCCGACGGCACTTTGATGGCCGCTTATGCCAGAATGGGCAATTATGAAAAAGTTAAGCAAATTTGGGAGGAATTTATAAATCAAGATCCTGGCAACGCGCAATACCATGTTAATTTGTCCGCGACCTATTACCAATTAGGAGAAAAAGAAAAAGCTATTAATGAGCTTCAAATAGCGATTCAGCTTAATCCTCAATTTAAACAGCAAGGAGAATACTATATTAATGAAATTGTGTCAGGAAGGACTCCGTAAGTTATCCCCAGTTTTTTTTATCGTTTTTTAAGAATCTGTATTAAAATTAATATATTATAAAAAAGTCGAAAAAATTATTACAAATTTATTAATATAATTATTTAAAATTTAAAGCGCAAATTATGAAAAAATATTATTTGCCAATGTCGGTTTCTCTTGTTGTTTCTTTTTTGTTTGTGTTTGTTTACGCGTACGGCGCATCAACAATCAGCACGAACATTAGCACGGGTGGAACTTTGACAGTGAGCGGCAATTCATCTCTGGGCACGATTACTTCAGGAACTTGGAACGGCACAGCAATCGGCGATGCATATTTAACAAAAACCGGCGACTGGACGGGAACTTTTGATGGTTACAATGGTCCGGCCATTGCCATGGGGACTACATCAGTTGCAAGCATAACCACTTTGGCTAATCTTGTTACGGT
>JAHJQY010000023.1 GCA_018819015.1 Patescibacteria group bacterium | reverse complement strand
GGCGCCCACTGCGGATAAGCGCCCTTTCCCAAAAGCTTTTCCTGACCAGCCAAACCAGTCATATAAACAAGCCAGTCGTCCGGACTAAAAGAAACCGGCTCGCCGGCAATATCTTTTCTGGCCATAAAGACGATTTTTTCTCCATTGGGCGACCATTCCGGATTTCTCTTAAAAAATGTATAACTGTCTGTTATTTGTCTTTTTTCAAAATTCTTTTGCATGGCAATCCGATACAGCTGGAAAACCTCGTTGTTTTTCTCCCCCAGCGAATCAAACAAAAGAGAAGACGTAATTCCGTCCCCGCCAGGCAAACCATGTCCGGTTATATTCACGGCGTTTTTGTCGTCAAAAAATTTTAATTCCCTGTTTTCCAAATTATATATGTAAACCCCGGAAACAGCATTATCTGTCCTTGGCTTCAAAGTTAAAAGCAAAAAACCTTCCATATCTGTTTTTGGCAACGATTTTTCGCCGCCCCTAAAAAAGGCGAAGTACGCCAAAAACGCGACCACCAAAACAACCAATATTATTAAAACTATCTTTTTCGCCATTATTTATATTTTATCATTATTGTCTGAGAAAAAACATACTTATCCCCAAAAGATGTTTTTACAAAACAGAGCTTTAAGCCCTTTTCTCTCATTAAGCGCTGAATTTCGCCGGAACAATTAACTTTAACCGCATTATTCGCAAAAATACCCGATATATATATTTTGCCCGGCCTCAAATCACCATCAAGGCACTTAAAAAATGATTCTTTGATGGACCAAAAAACCGCCACTCCTGCAGAAAAAGACAGGTTTTTCTCCCGACAAAAATTTTTAAAAAAAGATTGTTCCGTGCTTGTTATAGCCGAACCAAAAAACAATTCCGCGTTAATATTCGTGCCCAGCTCTTCAATGTCAATTCCTATTCTAAAAGGATTGGGGGCAACGCCAACGCTCACCGCGCTGTTTTTGTGGGAAACAGAAACATCAAACATTCTCCCCGCGGTCGGCCTTCCGGTTTTAGAACGCCCAACCGGTCCGCCGGTTAATCCGACAAGCAGCAAATCGGCAACCGCTCTTTGTTCTGTGTAATTCATAAATTTTTTATAATTTTTAAACAAACTCCTTTGAGAGCCAGGATTTTTTCTCCTCTTTCGTTTAAAACATCTACATCGCCCTCAAGCCGCCCGGCGGTAGATTTGGTTATGCGCGGAACAAGGTAAAGATAATCGGAAATTTTATTGCTGAAAAAAGTTCTAATCTCGGAAATTTCCGACGGGATAAATTTACGGCCGCGCTGTTTCGGCTTCAATGAAGCGACTGCTAAAGCCTGAAAGGAACCATCAATCCATAAAATCAATTTGTCATAAAGCCCGCAGCCTAATACCGGCAATAATTTTGAATTATCAATCCCGAAAATATTTCCGGAAAAAACTTTATCTATGCATTGAAAAGTCGGACCAAGATAAACCCCCTCCTTAAAACGCGGGTCCGAATAAAGCTTGTCTGTTAAAATCTTGCCCGACGGCTTTTTGGCAGAACGGGTGGCCGCTTTTTTATTTTGATTCTTTTTTGCCTTGGACAAAAAATGAATTGCGCCTGATGATTTTACGGCAAAAAGGCAAGAATCGCCGCTTTTTTCGGCCTCCAGGCTGCATTTAAAAAATCTATCCCTGACAGCAATCGGGTTACGAATAGCAATATTCTCCAAAACAGGAAACTCTCCAAAATATATTCTGCCCAAACACAAAAACATAGCTACGCCAACCGCGGCCGGAACATAACTTACGCCGTCAATTTTGTGGTCATTAAGATATTTGTCTTCTGCCAGATCAAAAATTTTCTCAAAAATTATATTTGACGAAACAGAAATATCAAAAGGGTTCGCCATCTTCCCTATTAAAACGCCGTATTCCCCGAAATTATTCAAAGCAAAGCCGTAAGCCAGCGGGTCAAACTTGTCCATACAATACACCGAGTCCGGTTTTGACGGCGCAATATCGGACAAAAATAATTTGCCGGCTTGCCGAGAATTAATCAAAGAAGCTCCGGATTCTTTCAGTCTCTGCAAAACGCCCTGCTGTCGCGTCATACCCACGCCTTCCCAGCCGGGCCAATGTATTGTTAAAGCGGATGAATCCGAACTTTTCCGCGCGGAATTATATTTCTTTGTCATCTCGCTTATCATTTCATTGGCGCAAGTATAAATACTTTGGCCGGCGCTGCCGTAAAGAGAGACCAAAGAAGAAAAATTTATAATTCTTTTGGGACCATATTTCAGCGACAGCTTTAAAACATTGAAAGCCGGCAAAACTTTATTTTTAAATTCATAATTTATATCCTCGTCCGTTTTATCCTTCAAAAAACTTACCCTGACAACGCCGGCGCCGTTGATTATCAAATCAATTTTACCGTGCTTCTTTTTTATTTTTGAAAACAATTTTTCCAGAGAATTTATATCCGCGGCATCCAACGATTCGTAATATATTTTGTGATTATTTTTTATCAGCTCTTCAATATTCTCCTTAACCAACTTATCCTCTTTCGCGCTTCGGCCAGCAAGATAAATCACCGGCTTATAAAGCCGTGAAATATCTTTTATCAAAGAAAAGGTAATGCCTTTGGCGCCGCCCAACGCCACAATTACCGATTTCTCGTCCAACTCCGCTTTTCTGTTTTTGTCTTTAATCAACTCCGTCGACAAAACAAACCTCTTGCCGCCCTTATACAAAACGTCAATTTCGCCGGGCTGGCGCATTTCTTCTTCAATAATCTTAAACATATCTTTCTTGCTTTTATTGTCTTCGTCAAAATGTATATGTTTGAAAAAAATTCCGGGCAATTCTTTTTTAACGGATTTTAAAAATGAGGCGTACCCGCAAATATAGGGGTTAATTTTACCTTGCGACAACAAAACTAAATTAAAATCGTCTTTTTTTGTTGACTTCAAAAACCGCCTGAAAGATTTGAAAAACCGAAAAACTCGCGGAGAAATATTATTAAATTCAAACTCCGGTTCTTTGGGAAAAATTATTACATTCTTGCGCTTCTTCCCCTTAAACGCGGCAAAACAGCTTTCCAAGTGTTTCGGTTTCCAAACGGCGACATACCGGCCAAAAACACTTTCTTTTTTAACAAAAATTTTCTTACCAATCTTTTCCGTTTTTCCGCCCTTTTCAAGATAAACGACAGTGTCCTTAACGCTTCTAAAAGCGGAGGTATTAAAATCCTCTCCCGGAGAAATGTCGGATTCTTTCATCACCGTGAGCAGTATTTCAGCTTTCTTTATGGAATCTATGCCCAAATCTTCCTGGTATCTGTCCTCAAATGATATTTTTTCAATTTCATACCCCGTGATTTTACCGATGGTTTTACTGACTAAAGAAAATAAAGTATTTTTTTTGCGGCTGGCCGGCGCGGAAACAATTTTTTTCTCATGTTTTTGCTCTCCCAGCAAATCCGGCGCAAAACCGGTTTTAACTTCTTTGTCCGCGAGAATATCCTCAACCAATCTAGAAAACACCTTTTTTGGGCCGACTTCCACAAAATTAAAACAGCCTGAATCATAAACTGATAAAATCTGTTTCATAAAATCCACCGGGGTTGTTATCTGATTTATTAAAATATATCTTATCTCTTTTTCGCTAAAATTGTTTTCGTCAATCAATCTTTTTGTCACAGAAGAAAACAGAGGAATTTTTGGTTTTTTGAAAATAATTTTTTTGCCCTGAAGATATTTTTCAACTTTATCTTTGGCGCCATTAAGATAGGGGGAATGATACGGCTGGGGCACATCGGACAAAATTTTGTAATTCACCCCGCCTTTTTCCAGCAGGCGGCTAATTTCATTCCTTTTCTCCGCACTAACGGAAATTACCGTCTGCCGCGGACCATTAAAATTGCTGAAATAATATTCGCCCTTGCCCAATATTTTTTTAATTTCTTTTTCGCCCGCGCTAACAGCAATCATAAATCCCAAAGAATTGGCCGGCGGACAAAAAAAATCGCGATGATAAACAATGTCAAACATTTCCTCAAAAGATATTATTCCGGAAGCAACCAGGGCGGCATACTCCCCGTAACTATGTCCGGTAACAATTTCCGGAATAATTTTTTGGGAAACAAATAATTCATACAGTGCTGTTTCCAATGTAAATAACGCTAAATTTCGGATAATCGGCAAAACTTCTTTTTTAATATTTTCCGGCCTCAGAATATAATCGGATATTTTTTGCAATTTATATTTCCCGGCCAAAAAATCCGCCTTGATAAATTTTTCCCTAATTACAGAAAAAGCAAAATATTGTTCTTTGAACATTCCCGGAAAAGCGGAACCCTGCCCAGGGAAAACAAAGCATTTTCTTGAAAAATCAGCGCCGAAATATTTCTCCGCTGAAACATCGTAATGGCCAAAATAATATCCGCGGCTTTTATTCATGGTAATCAACTTTCTTGATTATTTTTTTAATCGGGTAATTTTTTTCTTTCGCGAAACTAAGCGTAGAAAGCAACCGGCATGATATTTTTTTCCTTTCAATAATAATTTCTTTTCTATTTAATCTCTCGTCGCAAGAAAGCAAAACAATCAGGCCGCCTTCTTCCTTTAAGTCCCGGAGCGCGATATTCAAGGAGGCGGCCGGCGAATTAAAATCTGCGTCAACATTAAAATTTTTCCCCTTAAAATCAAAAACATTGGAAACTCGGCCGGCAATAACATTATTCAAAGTGCCCGTACCCGTATCTTCCGTCACTTCGGGAAATTTATTTTTATGCCTTATCATAAAATCCAATGAATCGCGGTCAAGAAAATTCAAGGCGTCACAAAACTCAAAATGCCTTATTCTTTCAACAAAACCAATAGCAGAATCCAATCCAAGACAACTGGCCGAAATCACCGATACTTTTTCTTTGTCAAGCAAATCAATTTCAATATTTGACTTTTCAAATGCTTCGGCCGCAGCCAGCAAAGCGCCCAGCTGAACCTTGTCTATCTGCGGCAAACTTTGCGGAGGAATTTTGCATTTTGATGCTATCAAAGCAGCATCAATCTTGTCTAAATCCACCGAGGAACGACCCACAACAATAATAGAATCTTTGATTTTTTTGCTTGTCCTGAGCGAAGTCGAAGGATTCTCTTTTTTAATCACCGGACAACTAGTGTCAAATTCATCCAACACAGCATGATAATTTATATTGCCGAATCCGAATGAAGAAATTCCACATCGCTTAATTTTTTTATTCTGCATATTCAAAAGGCATTTCAGCATTCCAGAAGCGCCGGCCGCGCCCTTCGTATGCCCAACCAAAGCCTTGACAGAGTCCATGGGGATTTTCCTGCCGCCAAAAAATTTATTCAACGACTCCAGTTCCGTGGCATCGCCCACTTTTGTGCCAGTGCCATGGCATTCAATATAATCAACTTTATTCTTATCCAAATTTTTATAAGCCCTTTCGTAAGCCAGTGTCTGACCCTCCGCGGCCGGCGAAAACAAGCTGGAACTTTTCCCGTCGCTGGAACTGCCAATTGATTTTATCAAACCGTAAATTTTATTTTTACCTCTCAGCGCATCTTCCAGTCTCTGCAAAACAAAAACCACAACGCCCTCTCCCTGAGACAAGCCGTCGGCTTTTTTATCAAAAGGATGACAGCTTCCTTCCGATAGCGCTCCAACCTTGCTAAACAAAACAAAAGTGTCCGGCCCCAAATTGCTTTCTATGCCGCCGGTGATAACTAAATCCGCCTCGTAATCTTTTAGAGACTTAACGGAAACATCCAGCGCCGCCAGCGAAGAAGCGCAGGCGGCGTCAATCAGCGCGCTTTCCCCTTGAAGATTAAATTTTTTCTTTATTAAATTTATAACAGAGGTTGTCAGCAAAGAAGAAATTTTAACTTCCGCGCCAACCTCATGCTTATCAAAATATTCTTTTAGCTTGGCCAGAATTTTATCTTTATTTTTTAAATTGCCGCCGGCAATATATCGCTCCAGCGATTTTTTGTTGTGCTGAAAAAAATTTTGCATCAACAAAGCCTCGTCAAGCTCCATGCAGCCGAGAAATATTGACGTTTTCTTTCTTGCTCTTTCCAGTGTCTTTGCGCCCAAACAAGCCAAGGACTGCCTAGCCGCCTCCAGCGCCATTATTTGCAGTCTGTTGTTTTTAGAATCAAGATTAAGATTTTTGCGCAGTTTATCAATCTGTTCGTCCTCCACAAAGGCCGCGACATTAGAATATGTTTTATCCTCTTCTTTTTTATCCGCGCTGAAATAAAGACGGCTTTTCCAGCGCTCTTCAGGAATTTTTTTGGTTGAACATTTTCCCGCCAAAAGATTGTCCCGGAATTCCCGCGGGTTATTCGCTTCCGGCAAAACACAACCTATCCCAACAATACAAACATCGTTGTTGTAATAAAGATTTTTTTTCATTTTTTTATTAAACCTTCCTTAAAACAATCACTGCTCGTTTTTCCCGCAACAATTTGATGCTGGCCGCGCCGACTGCCCAACTAAATAAAAACATAAAAATCGGCAAAATAAAATATGCCCGAGAGGGTTCGCTCATGGAAAAAAAATTTTTTACCAAAAAAGATAATTTATAACTAACGAACATTTGCGCGACATAAATCCAGAGAATGCCCTTGCTGTAACTGTTTATAATCCCGTATTTTTTCAACTTAATTTTATTAAAAAGAAAACTCCCGACTGCCACCAAAACCAAAAAAAGGCCCATTGAAGCCAGAACCCAGCCGATGGCCGGCTGAAAAAGAGAAGAGTTCCACACATATTTTGAACCAAGCGACGGAGAAATTTCGTGACGAAAAACAGCTATGGCCAAAAGCCCTATACCAGCCAGCATCGCGCTCATTCTGAATTTAAGGCTGTCTTTATATTTTAGATAATAATGAGCGAATAAAAATCCGAAACCAACAACGCCAAACCACGGGAAAAAAGGCCAAAAAATAAAACCATTGTCCGCGCCGATAAAAATACTGACAAAATAATTATAATCAAGAGTGCCCAAAAAATTTCTTAGGGGCACTGCCAAGAATACGACAATCAAACTAACCCAAAATACCGCGCGATGAGAAAATTCTTTTTCCAAAAAAACAATTACGATAAACGACAACCCTATCAACTGCAAAATATTCCACGAAAAGGTGTAGCCGGCCCCCCAAGTAATCATATTCATTAAAAAACCGAGCAATGAAATAAAAATAGCCGTTTTTATTGTTTCGCCAAAATTGCGATTATTGTTCATTCTTAAAACAGCGCCGGCTATCATGGGCAAGGCGGTCAAAAACAAGCCAAGAAACATTAATTTGTTTGTAATCTGATAAAAAAATCCATGGGTATTGATAATCCTGTAAGAATCCGTGATTAGC
>JAHJQY010000022.1 GCA_018819015.1 Patescibacteria group bacterium | reverse complement strand
GCCAAACCGATATCCAGACTTTTTTTTGCCACTCTGATTAACTTTTCTGCCCGGCCGCTTATTTTTCCGACACCGACAGTAATCGCCATATCGGTGAATAATTTTTTATATTCCAGCCCCAAATCCAAGCCGACAATATCTCCTTCTTTCAAAATTTTACCCGCCAGGGGCAAGCCGTGAACAACTTCATCATTGACTGAAACACACAAAGAAGCCGGATATTCTCTTTTTTCACCACGCGGCCGGTAGCCCAGAAACGATGGCCGGCCGCCGGCCTTTTTTATCAAAGAAAACGCCAGCTCATCAAGCTCTTTGGCGCTGACACCTATTGCCACTTTTTCCGCCACCATATTCAAAACAGAGGCAAGTATTTTGCCTCCTTCTTCCAAAATTTTTATTTCCTGCGGAGTTTTTATGGCTATCATTTATAAATTCAAAACCCTCAGGATATCCGCCTGAACATCCTCCACCAAGCGCTCGCCATTAACAGTAAAAACCGTATAATTTTTTTTCAAATATTCTATACCCGGCTCCGTTCTTTCCTGATACTGCTTAATCCGTTCTTCTATCTCCGTGTCCAAGTCTCTTTTTTGCAAAACTCCATCACATTTTTTGCAAGGGTCGCCGATTTTTTTTTCGGCATCCAAACGAGTGCTTACGACGTGGTTCTCATTTTTGCTGCAAACAAGACGTTCGCCGGCGCGTTTTTTCATCTCATCGGCTGACACCTCAATCACAACAGCGGATATATTGTCCTTGCCGACCGTGTCGCTTAAAAATTTTGTCAGGTTTTCCGCCTCATACAAAGTGCGCGGAGAACCGTCAAAAACAATTCCGGAAACATTTTCTTTTAAAATTTCCTCCGCTCTTTTTTTCTGAACACCAATCAGCCATTCCGGCTCAAACAAAATGCCCTTGTCATAAAGTTCTTTTTGTCTGGCAGTTTCCGGGTCATCCATGTGCGAAGATATATAATTTTTGCCTTCCCGGCTTGTTATAAAATGATAAAAGCCGGTTTTTTCAACCAGTAATTTGGCCTGAGTGCCCTTGCCGGCTCCCGGCGGTCCAATAACAAAAATTATTTTACTCATACTCTCTCATTACCACTTGAGACTGAACCTGCTTAATTGTTTCCAAAACAACCGAAACGACAATCAGCAGCGCCGTGCCACCGATGGTCAAACTAACCATGCCGGTAACCGCCCTCATCCCCAAAGGAAGAACGGCTATCAAGCCCAAAAAAACGGCGCCCACGAGAGTAATGCGATTTAAAATTTTAGAAATATATTCCGCCGTAGACCTTCCCGGCCTGATACCCGGAATAAAAGCTCCGCTTTTCTGCAAATTCTTGGAAATCGCTTCCGGATCAAAAGTGACTGCCGTGTAAAAATAAGTAAAAAGAAAAACAAGAATAAAATAGAACGAAGCATAGACCCAGGGATTGTTAAAAAACGCATTAACAGAAGACAAAACACCTTGAGCTCCCTCGCCCAAAACACCGGACAAAACACTGGTTATCATTTGAGGAAAAAGCAAAATAGACAAGGCGAAAATAATGGGAATAACTCCGGCCTGATTTACCCTTAACGGCAAATAGGTGGAGATACCGCCGTAAACCTTCATCCCCCGCACCCTTTTGGCGTAAGAAACCGGAATGGGGCGCTGCCCTTCTGTCACAACAACCACACCCGCAATAATCAAAACCGCCGCCGCCAAAAATCCCGCGTAAAGAGGCACCTGCGAAACGTCAAAATTAACCAATGTCTGCTGAATAACCTGCGGAATCCTTACGACAATACCGGCGAAAATCATCAGCGACACGCCGTTCCCGATGCCATATTCTGAAATAAGTTCGCCCAGCCACATTAAAAATACCGCTCCGGCCACAACGATAACAACATTCACAAAACGGTCAAAAAAAACAAGGCCGGACAACACCTCTTGCCTTTCCAAAAGCGCCAAAAGACTAAACCCCTGAAGAGCCGCCAAGGGCACAGTGAGATAACGGGAAATCTGATTAAATTTTTGCCGGCCGGCCGCTCCCTCTTCTTGATAAATTTCCTTCAATTTGGGAAAAATCATCGTCAAAAGCTGCATGATAATTGAAGCGGTGATATACGGGCCAACTCCGAGCATCACTACCGAAAGATTGGCCAAGGCGCCGCCGGAAAAAACATTCAATAAGCCGAAAAATTGATTGCCACTCAAAAAAGCGCTCAATCTCGCCGGATCAACGCCAGGAATAGGCAGAGCCGCGGCTATCCTGAAAATGGCCAAAATCATCAAGACAAATAAAATCTTTTTACGAAGATCGGGGTCTTTTATAATTGTTTTTAATTTTTGCAGAAACATTAAAATAATTTTTTAACCGATTCTGAAACATCGCAACCCGAAACGGTCAATTTTTTGGTAAGTTTACCCCGGCCCAAAATTTTAACTTTCGGCAATTTGCCTTTTGTTTTCCTAACCAGTTTTTTTTCAAAAAGAGATTGCGGGGTAATTTTTTCACCATCTTTAAAATTCTTTTCAATCTCGCCAATATTAACAACCGCGGCATCTTTTTTGATAGACTTAAATCTATAGCCTCTCTTTTTGGGTATTCTTTTAATAATATCTCTTGCCTGCGGCCTCAATTTTCTGCCGGCCCGCGATTTCTGCCCTTTCATCCCCTTGCCGGAATAGGTGCCCCGTTTGCCGCCGCGGCCGACGCGTTTGTTTTTTTTATTTTTAGTTTTTGGTTTTATCTGATGCAGCTGCATAATATTTATTTTAATTTTTGCAAAGCCGAAATTGTCGCTCTGGCAATATTTAACTTGTTCTTGCTGCGGGAAATTACTTTCGCCGCCACATCCTTAACTCCAGCCAGATCTAAAACAACCCTTACGGAACTGCCGGCGACCAAACCACGCCCCTCGCGGGCCGGACGAATAATAATTTCCGCGCATGTAAATTTAGCCTCAACTTCATAAGGAATAGAATTATTCTTAGTCAGCGGAATTTTCACCAAATTTTTCTTGGCGATATGAACCGCCTTGTCTATGGCCAAAGCGGTATCGGCGCCCTTGCCAAGCCCGACGCCCACTCTTCCCTTCCTGTCGCCTATGACAATAGTCACCCTGAAACTAAACCTTCTGCCGCCGGCCACGACGCGCGCCACCCGCCTAATATCAATTATCTTTTGGTCAAATTCCGGTTTTTCTCTTTTTGTTTTGTAAAAACTTTTTCTTTGCATAATTTATTTATTCATTGTTAAAAAACCAAACTTCCTTTTCTTGCCCCATCGGCAACGGCCTTAACCCTGCCGGTATATTTGTAGCCGCCCCTGTCAAAAACGACGCTTTTAATTTTCTTTTCTTTTGCCTTTTCCGCAAAAATTTCTCCAAGTTTATAAGCCGCCTCTGTTTTTGTTTCCTTTTTCGCTCCCTTCTTCTTCACCCGGCCAACATCGCTTATCTGCAGCAAACTCTTGCCCTTTTCATCGTCAATCAATTGAAGAACCAGATGTTTATTTGAACGAAAAACAGAAAATCTCGGCCGCGAACCGGTTCCGGCAATTTTAGCCCTTACTCTTTTTTTTCTTTTTATTCTTTTTTTGTATTTTTCTTTTCCTTCCATATTTTTTATTATCCGGCGCCCACGGCTTTTTTACCTGCCTTGCGCCTAATAACCTCATTTTCATACCTTATTCCTTTTCCTTTGTACGGCTCCGGTTTTTTTAAAGCCCTGATTCTCGCGGCTGTCTCGCCAACCAATTCCTTGTCTATGCCCGAAATTTCCATTTTGTTCTTCTCTACTTTTACACTGATACCCTCCGGAATAACCATTTCCACCGGATGAGAAAAACCTAAATTTAAAATTAATTTTTTCCCGCTGCCGTCAATCTGCGCTTTATAACCAATCCCCTCAATCAATAAATTTTTTGAAAAACCGCTTATCACCCCCTCAATCATATTTGTCAAATGAGAAGCATAAGTTCCCCACAAAGCGGCCGATTGCGTATTTTCTTTTTTGGGCCGCAATTCCAAGCAACCATCTTTTTTATCAATACTAATTATTGAATCTTTAAAAATTTTGACCAGCTCGCCCTTGGGTCCCCCAACATTAACCTTCCCGTTCTCTATCTTTACTTCAATCCCCTCCGGAATTATTATTGGTTTTTTACCTAAACGTGACATAATTTATAGTTAGTTTATCGAACTACCAAACCTCGGCGATTATTTCTCCTCCGACTTTTTCTTTGCGCGCCTCTTTGTCTGCCATAATACCTTTTGAGGTGGTTAAAATTTTAATTCCCCGACTACTTTTTCTTGTTGGAAAAGTTTCCCTAAAAGACGCATAAACTCTGCGAGAAGGTTTTGAAACGCGCTTAATCTGATTAATAGTCGCCTTCCCATTTTTATATAATAAACTTATATCCAAAATTTTCTTGAATTTTCTTCCCTTCTTGGCAACATTCTTTACAAAACCTTCTTTCTGCAGCAATTTGGCTATTTCCATGTTTAATTTTGAATAAGGAACAAACACCGATTCTTTGTCGGCGGCATAACCGTTTCTTATTGCCGTTAACATATTTGCTATTGTATCCATATTACCAACTTGATTTTTTTACTCCGGGGATTTTCCCGTCATTGGCTAATTCTCTGAAACAAATTCGACACAAGTCAAAATCTCTCATATAAGCCCTTTTTCTCCCGCAGCGAAAACACCTTCTCACAACGCGTGATTTATATTTGGGCTCTTTTTTTGCTCTCGCTATAACTGATTTTTTTGCCATAAATTTATTCTTTTTTGAATGGAAAGCCCATCATTGTTAAAAAATTCTTCATCTCTTCTTTATTTTTAGCGCTCGTAACCACGGTTACGGAAAAACCAAAAGTGTTCTTTAAATCTTCGCCGGCCATCTCCGGAAAAACAAGGTAATCCTTAAAACCGATGGTCAAGTTGCCGGCCGCGTCAACAGATTTCCAATCCAATCCGCGAAAATCCCTTTGTCTTGGCAGGGCGACAAAAATCATTTTGTTTAAAAAGTCATACATCCTTTTTTTTCTTAATGTCGCGCTGTATCCAATATGCGCGCCTTTGCGAGTTTTAAAAGAAGCTATTGATTTTTTTGCCAACGCTTTCAATGGCTTCTGCCCGATAATCAAAGCTATCTGTTTTTCAACGCGCCCTATCTGTTCCTTGTCTTTAACAGAACCGATGCCTGAATTTACAACAACTTTCTGTATTTTTGGAACAGCCATCCTGTTTTTATAACCGAACTTTTTTATCATTTCGGGGACTACTTCCTCTGTATATTTTTTTTGCAAATCATACTTCATTTTCGCATTTTTTACAAATTCTTACTTTTTTGCCGTTGTCCAAAATCTTGCAGCCGATTTTTGCCGCCTTATCACATTTGGCGCACAAAAATTTAACATTAGAAACGTCAACCGGCGCGGCAATCTGCACAATCTGCCCTTTTTCGCCCTCTTTTTTGGGACGAACATGCTTCTTTTTAATATTAACGCCCTCAACCACCACCCTGCCCAAAAACGGCAAAACCTTAACAACTTTTCCACTTTTGCTTTTGTCTTTTCCTGATATTATTAAAACTTTATCGCCCTTTTTTATTTTCATAAATAACTATATAACTTCCTGGGCCAAGGAAACAATTTTAATAAAGCCCTTTTCTTTAAGCTCACGGGGCATGGGTCCAAAAATTCTGCCGCCTTTCGGATCATTATTTTTTTTACTTTCCAGCACCACCACGGCGTTATCGTCAAAGCGGATGTAGGAACCGTCTGCTCTGCGAAAAGGACGCCGCTGTCTAACCACGACGGCGCGCAAAACATCCTTTTTCTTAACTTGCTTTCTCGGCTCGGCAGACTTAACAGACACTATAATAATATCTCCCAAACGAGCATACCGCCTTTTGCTGCCCCCCAAAACTTTAATAACCTGAACCAATTTGGCTCCGGTATTATCCGCCACGTTTAATTTTGTGTGACCCTGAATCATATTTTTCTTAAAACCTTAAAATGCTTATCTTTTGAAATAGGACGGCAGGCCTCCAAAACAACTTTATCTCCCGCCTTATATTCATTCTTTTCATCGTGCGCCTTATGTTTCTTGCCAAGCTTTACAAACTTGCCATAGCGCTTGTGTTTTACCAGGCGGTTAACCAAGACCACGACGGTTTTGTCGGACTTGTCCGACAAAACAACGCCTTTTAAAATTTTCCTATTTTTTTTGTCCTGCATGCGCTCGTTCATTTAATTCTGTTAAAATCATCGCTACTTCTTTGCGGAGCAAGCGACCCTCTTTCACATCTTTAACCTTGCCCTTTGATATTTGAAAGCGAAAACCGCGCAAAGAATTGCGTTTTTCCAGTAATAATTTTTTTAATTCCTTTTCTGTTTTATTTTTTAATTCTTTTTTCATCGGGAAACAAATTTAGTTTTTACGGGCAATTTAGACGATGCCCGCCTAAAAGCCCCCTTGGCAACCTCTTCGGAAACACCGTCAAGTTCAAAAAGAATTTTGCCCGGCTTAATCTCCGACACAAAACCAACCGGGTCCCCCTTGCCTTTCCCCATGCCCACCTCGGGCGGCTTTTTTGTAATCGGCTTATGGGGAAAAATTCTTATCCAAACCTTACCGGTTTTCTGTATAAATCTGGTCAGCGCCCTTCTGGCCGCCTCTATCTGATTGGAAGTAATCTCTCCGGCCTGTTCGGCCTGCAGGCCGAAACTGCCGAAAGAAACCTTCGTTCCTTTGCTTGCCACGCATTTTTTGCTTACATCCTTTCTCAATCTGTGCCACTTTCTATATTTTACTTTTTTGGGAAATAACATAATTTATAGTGAATTCATCAAACTATTACTTTTCTTCTTTATAAATCCATACTTTTATTCCGATATCGCCATAAGGCAAATGCGCTTTTTCTCTCGCAAAATCAATATCCGCCCTTAATGTCTGCAGCGGCATTCTGCCGCGCGACAATTTTTCTCTCCTGCTCATTTCGGCGCCGCCCAACCTGCCCGAAAGCATGATCTTTGCTCCTCCCACAATCTTATTGGCCATTACCTTGTCCAAAGCTTGCTTCATAACCCTTCTAAAAGGCATTCTTTTCTCCAGGCTCTCCGCCGCCATTTGAGCCACAATGGCAGCTCTTGTTTCAGGGGAACGAACCTCCTCAATAACCAAATCAATTTTACGACAAAATATCAAATCGTGCTTTCTTAAAAAAACTTCTATTGTCTTTTTTAAATTTTCAACGCCTTCTCCTTTGCGCCCAATCACCAGCCCGGGCCGCGAAGTTTTAATTATAATCGTAAAAATATCCGGCGATCTTTCCATCTCAATGGAATCAATATACATTCCACGCAATTTCTTTTCCAGATATTCCCTGACCAATACATCGGCCTTCAAAAATTCCCTATACTTTTTCAGATTAAACCAGCGCGATTTCCAGTTGCGCAGAATGCCTAAGCGAAATGAATATGGATGAACTATATGGGTCATTTTGATTTTTTAATTTTCTTCAGCCTTTCGCCTAAAACTAAACTTATATGGCTACTTCTCCTTCTTATTACGGTCGCCCTTCCTCTCGCTCTCGGCATATATCTTTTCAACATCGGCCCTTCGTCAACTTTTATCTCCTTAATATATAAACCTTCCGTGTCCAGCTTGAAATTGCGCTGGGCATTGCTCTCGGCTGATTTCAAAAGTTTCAAAAACGGCCCGCCCGCCTTCTTTTTATTAAAATCCATCTGAATCTTGGCTTCTTTCAAAGACATACCCCTGACCAAATCCGCCAACAAACGCACCTTTCTCGGAGCGATTCTTAAATATTTTAATTTTGCCGTTACTTCTTGCATCTTACTGATTACTGATTACTTGTTACTTGCCTCTGCCTGCTTCTTTTTTGCCTCAATTTCTTTCTGCATCTTGCCGCCATGCCTTACAAACTTGCGAGTAAAGCTGAATTCACCCAGGCGATGACCGACCATATCTTCAACAATTTTAACCTCAATAAAATCTCGCCCATTGTGAACCCCAAAAGTATAACCGATCATTTCCGGAGAAATCTGCGAACCCCTTGACCATGTTTTAATAACCGTTTTATCCTCCGGTTTTATTTTGCTTATTTTCTTTAATAATTTCGGGTCAATATACGGACCCTTTTTTAAACTTCTAGACATAAATTATTTATAGTGAGCTTGTCGTCCATTCGACTTGACTCAGGACGACCCTGAGTTTATCGAACGGGTCGAACTATTTTTTCTTCTTTTTAATCCTTCTTTTAATAATCAATTTGCTTGAATATTTCTTTTTGTTTCTTGTTTTTACGCCCGGCTTGCCCTTGCCCCATTTATTCTTCGGCCCCTTCTTTAGCCCGGCCAGCGCCTTACCTTCCCCCCCTCCAAGAGGATGATCGCAGGCGTTCATTGCGGAACCCCTTACCGTAGGACGAATCCCCATCCATCTTGACCTGCCTGCCTTGCCTATAACAACCAGATTATGCTCTTCGTTTGAAACCGCCCCGATGCTGGCCCAGCATCTGGACAAAACTTTCCTGATTTCTTTTGATGGCATTTTTATCTGCGCGTATCCGGCATCATGCGCCAAAAGTTCGGCAAAATTCCCGGCCGAACGAACCAATTTGGCGCCTCCACCGGGATGCAATTCAATATTAAAAATATGCGTGCCGGGCGGAATTTTGGATAGCGGCGCGCGGTTGCCAGCTTTAATCTCCGCGTTTTCAGAAACAATAATTTTATCATTCCGGCTTAATCCCTGCGGCGCCAACACATATCGCTTTTCCCCGTCCGCATACGAAGCCAGCGCTATAAAACCGGAACGATTAGGGTCATATTCTATCGTTTCAATCTTGGCCGGAATATCGTACTTGTTATATTTAAAATCAATATCCCTATACAGCCGCCTGGAACCGCCGCCCTTATGCCGCGTGGTAATTCTGCCTTGGTTGTTCCGCCCCTTGGCCCGCTTCAAGCCCTTGGCCAATTTTTTCAAAGGACTGCTTTTGGAAAAAGATAAAACTCCTTTGTAAGAAACTCCGGTCATCTGTCTTCTTGATGGCGATGTTGGATTATAATGCTTCATATATCTATGCTATCTCAATCTTATCTCCCTTTTTAAAATAAACAATCGCCTTTTTATAGCCGGGTTTTACTCCTTTCCTGCCACGCAAAGAACGAATTTTGGAAGGAACATTTATGATATTTATTTTTCTGGGCGCCAAGCCGTAAAATTCCCTGATGGCCTGATTGACCATGATTTTGTTGGCCCTCGGAAAAACGCGGAAAATATAAACCCCGCCCTCTGACGAGACTGTCGCTTTTTCAGTAATGTGCGGGGAAAAAAGAACCCGCGAAGCCATTTCTGAGAGTTTATCAGGCGCCGCAACCTTAACAGTCTTAACCGGCGCCTGTTCTGCCACCTTCTCTTTTTTGGCAACAAACATTTGTTTTTTGGCGTGCTTCAACAAAGCGCCTTTGGAAGGGCGCTTTGTTTTTTCATCAGCCTTCATACTTTTTAACTTTTTGAATATATCAACAAATGCCATAATACATGCTAAAAATCTTATCAATTTGCCGGTTTTTTGTCAATTAAAATGCAAAAAACGGGCAATCGATTTTTATTATCAATACCCGTTTTTTTATTTCTTCTTTTTGGGCTTTTTGGGACGACCCTTCCTGACCAAAAAATACAGAAGGACCACAACCGCCAGAATCCAAAAAGACAAAATTCTGCGGTCAAAATTAAGATAAAAATCTTCGGAGATTTCTCGCGCTTCGCGCAGAATTTCACCTGGCAACATGAGACCGCCACCAGCAACCTCGTCGGGGCTAAGAACTTTTTGATGAATCTGTTCCAACTCCGGGCCCAATTTAACTCTGGCCCGGTTGATATTCTGGCGCTCCTGGTTAAAAATCCCAACAAGCAAAACAATGGCCAAAAACCCAAAAGCAACAAGAGTTTTTTTGTGCTGCCGCGGTTCAAACTTCTGGGCTCTCCCCTGAAATCCCAAAATAATCCGGTCAATATGAGTAAAGAACGACCAAACCAACCAAACCAGCGCCAACCAAAGATTTTTAAAAAAGTTTATACTCGCCCCAACAAACCACGTCAGGGTTTCCTGCACCGCCGGCCAGAGCGGCAAAGCTTCGGAAAAATATATTTTTTGTATCTTTTTCCAAAGCCGTTCCAAAAATTTCAAAAAACCAAAACTAGCCATCCTTCTCACCTCCTTTCTTGTTGTCAATTATTGTTTATTCCACCTTATCACAAAAAATTTATCCTGTCAATGACCTAAATTTTTATTTTCTTTATTTCTTCTTCAAAAAAGCTTTTCAATTCATTCTTGTCAACTTCTTTTTTTAAAAAAATAATTTGAGTATCTTCAATATCGTCCAAATACACCAACTGTTCCAAAAAAAGCCTGGAATTAAATTCATTCTTATATTTCTTCTCAGCCATCTTTATAATTTCATCCAAAGAAATGTAGTTATCTAAAATAGCAAAATATATATCTACGTAATCTTTATAGGTTCCCCTCCTGCCAATCGCGTAAGCTTTGGTGACAGCAATCTCTTTTGTCCCCAGAAGTTTAATGTCCTCAAAATCAACCAGCCCGGATAAAACAGGAAAGGGATATTTAAGAAACGATATCTTAATTTGATTAACAAAAAAGGTCAGTTCTTCAATATTATTCACCGATATATCTACGGCACCTCTGCCAAAAATATTTTTTGCTTTGTCCAAAAGATTTTTGGGAATATCATTTTCAGAAAACAAATCAAAGTCAACAGAAATTCTATGTCCAATCTGCAAAGCCAAAGCCGTTCCGCCGGCTAAATAAAAATCCCTGAATTTTTTGAGTTCAGGAAAAAGCAGTTGCGCTTTTTCAGTAAGTGCCTCTGGGTGCATAGTTATAATTTTTTATGGAAAAAATAATGGAAGCTAGGCGGCGCGTTCTTGATTTTATCTCGGTGGCTGGAATTTTGGATAAAATTTCTCTAATGGTTTCCGTGCCATAAGTATTTTTAATCCATCGCCAATGTCTTAAATCACCGTAATTGATGGCATTAATAATTATGGTTTTTTTGTGTTTTTCTGAATCAATCTTTTTTGGGTCATACGACCACAAAATCGAGTTGAAATAATTCGGTATTTTTTTATCCATATCCATAATAATTATTTTATCATAAAACCTAACAATTTTCCATACAATACGGTCTATTTAAGCCCTCTTTCCTATTGTTTTATAAATCACAGAACGATGCTGGATGGCAAAAATTTTGACGATATTTTTCTCAATACTAAAAATTGCGCGATAATCTCCTATTCGCAATTTGCGATAGTTTTTAAGAGATTGATGCAATGGCCGGCCAAAAATTTCCGGGTGTGTAGTTAGTTTATCTTCAATCGCTTGCTTAATTTTCTTTTTCCACTCAGACGACAATCGCGGGATGTCTTCTTTAACGACCACTTCATGATATTGCAGAACAAAATCTACGCCCATGCTTTTTTATGAGAAACAAATTTCACGCCCCGCTTATCTCTTTGGCCCGCGACCTTGTCCCAAATTTGGTCTTCATAAATTTCCAAGGCTACTCGAAGAAGCTCGGCAGCTTTTGTCGCCTCCGGCATTTTATCTCTTTTGGCCAATTCTTTAATGCCCATTTCCATTTTTGGAGAAAGACTTATATTTAATCTTCTTTTTGCAGTAGTCATAATGCTGATAAGTGTATCAAAAGTGTATCAGTATTGTCAAGAGAATTTCAATAACTTAACAAAATTATATTTAACTATATAACCAACGCCGACCGTCATTGACTATATAACTATGTCCGACCGGACATAACTATACACTATTAAATTATTGACTTGCGAAGCCGATAATTAACGGGGTAACGAAAAAACCACCGATTCCATTCTTTTGAAATCAGTGGTTTTTTTATTTTACGTTTAGAAAGTGATTTTCATAACCTGAATACCACTTTCTAAATTATCCAGATACTTTTATATACTTTTTTATATCAACCACCTTGTAGTCAACACTGAACCCAGAAATTTC
>JAHJQY010000001.1 GCA_018819015.1 Patescibacteria group bacterium | reverse complement strand
TTATTTTTTTCTGAAAGGAGAGAAAGAATTGCCTTACGACTTTGCTATTGCCGAAAGAGGAAGTTTGACGCAGGAGGTAAGCGTAACCGGAAGAGTCCAGCCCTCTGAAAGTGTTGATTTGGCTTTTGAAAAGACGGGGAAATTAGAGGGGGTTTATGTGAAAGTGGGCGACGGAGTTTATCAAGGAAAAATATTAGCTCAGTATGACAATTCCGATATAGAAGCCCAGTTGGACGGCGCTAAGGCCAATCTTAAGGTCCAACAGGCAATACTAAACGAGCTGGTTGTTGGAACCAGAGAAGAGGAGATACAGATAAAAGAAGTCGGGGTGCAAAATGCAAAAACTGTTGTTTCGGATGCCAACCAAAGTCTTTTTGACAAGATGAGGGATGCCTATACCAAATCGGACGACGCGGTGAGAAATAAGGTTGATCAGCTGTTCAGCAGCCCTCGTAGTGATAATCCTAAAATTGATTTTTCATATATCAACTCGAGTTTTAAATCCTCAGTAGAAGGAGACAGGGTTGTGATTGAAAACTTGCTTTTATTATGGCAGGTTTCTTCCGGCAGACTATCTCTTTCTGACAACCCGCTTTCTTTATCTGGAGAGTTCAGGGAAAATTTAAACAAGGTGAAGTTGTTTTTGGACGATGTCGCTTTTATGGTTAATAGTTTAACGGAAACATCCTCTCTTTCTCAAACTACCATTGATGGGTGGAAAACGGATATATCAACCGCGCGAACAAATTTAAACACGGCTACTGTGAACTTGTCCTCGGCTGAAGAGGAAGTGAGGACGGCAGAGTCGGCCTTGTCTCTTGCGGAAAAAAATCTTAATCTATCAAAAGCGGGAAGCGCCGTTGAACAGATTGACGCGCAGAAAGCTCAAGTGGAAAAAGCAGAGGCTGATATTAAAAATTACGAAGCCCAGCTTACTAAAACAGTTTTGCGGTCTCCAATAAAAGGCATTGTTACAAAAGTGGATGTGAATGTTGGGGAGATTGTTTCTGCGAATTCAATTGTCGTTTCCATTATTTTGGATGCCAATTATGAGATAGAAGCTGACATTCCGGAGGTTGATGTTGCCAAGCTTGAAATTGGGGATATTGCCAAGATAACTTTAGATGCTTATGGAGACGAGGTTTTTTTCAGCGCCGTTATTGTCGCGATTGACCCCGCGGAAACCTTTGTGGAGGGTGTTCCTAGTTACAAGACAACTCTTCAGTTTGAAAAAGAGGACAGTCGTATTCGTTCGGGTATGACTGCCAATCTTGATATTTTGACCGAAAAAAAAGAAGGCGTTATTGTTGTCCCTCAAAGGGCGGTAGTGATAAAAGATGGCCATAAATTTGTTCGGATTGTTGTTTCTTCGGCCGGCTCGGGGGAAGAGATTAAAGAACAAGAGGTCAAAACCGGCTTAAGAGGGTCATATGGCGATATTGAAATTTTGGAAGGAGTCAATGAGGGGGATAAAGTAATCACCTTCATGCAATAAGATGAAATTGCTTGAGGCTAAGAATTTGGAAAAAATTTACGGTGACGACGGCACAGAAACCGTGGCTCTTAGCGGAGCTTCTTTTGGTATTTCCAAGGGCGAATTTGTCGCCATCATGGGTCCGTCCGGCTCCGGGAAGTCAACCTTGATGCATATTTTAGGGCTGTTGGACAGGCCGAGCGGCGGGCAGTATTTTTTTGACGGAGTAGATGTAAATTCTTTAAGCGACAAAGAATTGGCCGTTTTGAGAAACGAAAAAATCGGTTTTGTTTTTCAGGCCTTCAACCTTCTTCCAAGGACGACGGTCTTGGAAAATGTTAAGCTCCCTTTGGTTTATAGCCGGAAGAAAATTAATAATGAAAAAAGGGCAAAAAAAGTTCTCACTAGCGTCGGGCTTGCTCACAGGCTGGATCATTACACTAACGAGATTTCCGGCGGAGAAAAACAGAGGGTGGCCATTGCTCGTGCTTTGGTGAATGATCCGTCATTAATTTTAGCTGATGAACCAACCGGCAATCTTGATTCAAAAACAGGAATTCAAATTCTTGAAATTTTGGAACAGCTTAATAATGAGGGCAATACTATTATTTTGGTAACACACGAAGTAGAGATCGCGGGATACGCCAAAAGAATTATTCATATAAAAGATGGTTTGATTGTCAGTGATAAAAATGTCTAGCCGATGTTTGAATTTTTAAAACAGCACACTAGGAATTCAATATTCGCCCTCCTGGCCAATAAGGGCAGGAGTTTTTTAACTATGCTGGGAATTATTATCGGCGTGGCGGCCGTGATAATAATTGTTGCCGTCGGAGCCGGCGCGCAGAGTCTTATTTTGGCGCAGGTTAAAACTTTGGGAACGAATTTGATAGGCGTATTGCCCGGGCATTCCGAAGAAGATAGCCCTTTTGGCGCCATGATGGGTTTTTCCGTGACTACTCTAACTTATGAAGACGCCTTGGCTTTAAGCGAAAAAAGAAATGTTCCGAATATTATAGATGTTGTGGCTTACAGCAAAGGAAGCGGCGCTGTGGTTTGGGGAGCTAATTCTTATGACACGCAATTAAACGGTGTCACTGCGGGATATTTAATTGTAGAAGGGGGAAAAGTGGGAAGAGGAAGATTTTTTACAAAAGAGGAAGAGAAAAATTTTACAAGAGTGGTTGTTTTGGGCAGCGCTGTCAAAAAAGAACTTTTTGGCGAATCAGACGCGGTGGGCCGCCGAGTCAGGATTAAAAGCCAAAGTTTTGAAGTCATAGGTGTTATGGAGGAAAGGGGGATTGTTGCTATGCAGGATTATGATGACCAGGTTTTATTGCCCATAAAAACAGCGCAAAAATTGATTGGGGTGAATCATGTTGGTTTAATTCGCGCCAAGGTGGATCACGAGGACAATATTAAAAGAGCAATGAGAGACGTTGAGGCTACTTTGCGCGAGAGGCATGATATAGCCGACTCCAGCGGCAGGAATGATGATTTTACTGTCAGGAGCGCGGCCGACGCGCTGGCGATGATAACAACGGTGACCGATGCTTTAAGATATTTTCTCGCGGCCATGGCGGCTTTGTCGTTGGTGGTCGGTGGCATAGGAATTATGAACATCATGCTTATCGCCGTAACCGAAAGAACGCGCGAGATTGGATTAAGAAAAGCTATTGGCGCTAATAATTTAAATATATTGGGGCAGTTTTTACTGGAAGCGGTTACGGTTACTTTGGTGGGAGGAATCGTAGGCATCATGGTTGGAGTGGCAGGTTCTTTTTTAATTGCCATCGGTATTCGCTTTGCGGGTTACGATTGGGCTTTTGTTGTTTCATTTTTTTCAATTTTGCTGGCCGTTTCTGTTTCTGTGGCCATAGGCCTAATCTTCGGCATTTATCCGGCTTTTAAAGCAAGCAAACTAGATCCCATAGAAGCGTTGAGATATGAGTAATATGTTTTTATCGGCGTTTAAAATAGCTTTGGGCGCGCTGAAAGCGAATAAAGTTAGGACTGGCCTGGCTGTCTTGGGTGTGATGATAGGAATGGCGAGCGTCATCATCGTTTTTTCGGCCGGAGAGGGGATTAAGGGTTTGATTATGGGCCAAATTGAATCTTTTGGCGCGGAGGCAATCCAGACTGAAGTAAAAATACCGAGCAGTAAAAAAGGTTATGCCAGTGAAATGCAAAGCGGCGCCGGTTTGGCGACCGGCGTGCAGGTGACCACCCTTACTCTTGACGACAAGGATGCGATTATGAAATTGCCAAATGTTAAAGATGGTTACGGAGCGATTATGACGCAAGAGCCGGTAACTTACGGCAATGAGATGAGAAGAACTTTGGTTTTTGGCGTGAGCGCCAGTTTTATTGATCTTGACCGAAGCGAAATTGATTACGGGCGTTTTTTTACGGATGCCGAAGACCGTTCACTTTCTCAGGTGGTGGTTCTTGGTTCAAAAATGAAAGACAAATTATTTGGAGAGAGCGACGCGATTGGCAATTCAGTTAAAATACGCAATGTGAGATTCCGCGTGATCGGAGTAATGAAAGACATGGGCGCCGTCATGGGAATGGATTTTGATGATTTTATTTATGTGCCTGTCGCAACAATGCAGAAAAGAGTGGCCGGGATAAATTATGTCAATTATATATTAAGCAAAACAAGCGATGTTTCTTTGGCGGAAAGCACAGCGGAGGAGATTAGGGTTTTGTTGAGAGAAAGGCACGAAATAGCGCCTTCCGAAGAAGCTCGCGAAAGCTGGGCCGATACCGGCAAGGATGATTTTCGCGTGACCACCATGGCGGAAATGATAGATATCTGGGGGACTATTACGAGCGCGTTAACTCTTTTATTGCTGGCGATAGTGGCCGTGTCTTTGGTGGTTGGCGGAGTCGGAATAATGAATGTTATGTACGTTATAGTTAACGAACGAACGCGGGAAATAGGTCTTAGGAAAGCAGTTGGCGCCAGTTATGCGGATATTATGTGGCAGTTTTTAAGCGAATCAATTTTAATCACTTTGTTCGGCGGTATAGCCGGCGTAATAATAGGTACTCTGGTTTCTTATCTAATATCGGTTGGGGCTTCTTCTTCAAATTTTGACTGGCAATTTGTCGTGCCAATCAAGGCCTTCGTAACAGCTATAATATTTTCTGTTTTTTTTTGGAGTTTTCTTCGGTCTTTATCCGGCCCGCAAGGCGGCGCGCATGGACCCGGTGGAAGCGCTGAGGTACGAGTAAGAAAGCATGGACATTTAAATTGACAAGTGTATACTTAAGGTACACTTTATGAATACAAAATTTATTGGAACAAAACAATTGCGCCAAAATATGGCAAAAATTGCCAAGAACGCTCAAATAAAAAATGAGCGAATAATTGTTTTAAGAAAAAATCAACCCATCTTTGAGCTGAGGCCTCTTTCGGGTAAAAACCTTCTTGTTGAAAGTTTTCGCAGAGATATTGAAGAAGCCAGGACTGATAAAAAAAGAGGGGCGGTTAAAAGCCAGGATGAAGTGGAAAAAATGCTTGGTTTATGAAAATTAAGATTGTCTATACGAATAAAGCCTTAAAGGATCTTGACAAGCTCGGTCTCTCTACTGCCAGACAGATAGTTAAGAAAATAGGTTTTTATTCTAAAAAAGGCAATCCGTTATTATGCGCCAAGAAATTAAAACCGCCATTTGATGATTTGTTTAGGTTTAGAATCGGCGATTACCGCGTAATTTTTGAGGTGGACAACAAAGGGAATTTGTCCATTCTTACTATACTTATGATTAAACATCGCAAGGATGTTTATTGAGTCATGTTCATTAATTTTATATTAAGTATCACATAAACCATGCTATCGTCCTAGTTATGTGATGAGATGAAAATTATACACTAGCGAACGGCGGTTTTGGCGTTTCTAAACTAAAATTATTGAGTTATAATAAAAGTGTTATGACCAAGATTAAAGTTGGAGTTGTGCGGGGCGGACCGTCGTCTGAATATGATGTTTCTCTTAAAACAGGCGGGGAAGTTTTGAAGCACTTGCCTGATAATTATCATGGCCATGATGTTCTTGTGGCTAAAAATTCTGATTGGCACCTGAATGGATTTTTAAAAACCCCCGCCCAGATTTTTAATTCCGTTCATGGCGGGGTTGAAGTTGTTTTCAATGCCATGCACGGCGAATTCGGCGAGGACGGCAAGGCTCAGCAAATATTTGAATCATTTAATGTTCCCTATACCGGTTCCGGTGTCATCCCGTCTTTTTTGGCCATGCAAAAACATTTGGCCCGAGATTTGTTTTTAAAATCCGGCTTGAAAATTCCCAGAGGGTTTGTTTTTTATAAAGATGATTTTGATGGGCTGGATGCGGAGGATTGCGCCCGGGAAGTTTTTAATTCTATGGCTCCGCCATGGGTTGCCAAATCCGCCGGGGCGGGCTCGTCTCTCGGCGTGAGCGTTTGCCAAACTTTTCCGGAGTTGATAGAGGGAATACAACTGGCCGCTGATTTTGGGCGGACGGTGCTGGTTGAGGAGCATATAAAAGGAAAAGAGGCCACTTGCGGGATTTTGGAAGATTTCAGAGGAGAGAATCATTACGCTTTGCCGGTGGTTGAAATTATGCCGCCAGAAAATAAATTTTCAATTTGTCCGGCGGGTTTTGATAATGCCACTAAAATAATGATAGAAGAAATAGCGAAAATTGCTCATCAAGCGCTGGGATGCCGGCATTATTCGCGGGCTGATTTTATTGTTTCACCGAGGGGTGTTTATTTACTGGAAGTGAATACTTTGCCCGGGTTGACTTCGGAGTCGCTTTTGCCCAAGGCCGCCGCGGCGGCCGGGCTGGAATTTCCGCAATTACTTGACCATTTGATAAAACTCGCGTTGACCCCGCCTCTGGCGGGGTTGACAAAAGTTTAACTTTAGATAAACTTTAGCTATATGAAAAATTTAGTCGGATTAAAAGAGTTGCGTCAAAATATGGCGAGTTATGCCCGCAAGGTTCAAAAAGGGCAGTCTTTTATTGTTTTAAAACAATCCAAGCCTCTTTTTAGAATTGTGCCGGTGGATGCGTGGGGCGATGAGGGAGAATGGGAAACGGTGGTTGATTTTACAAAAATCAGAAAAGGCGGAGTTGGCATTGACGAAGTTTTAGCGAGCTTGAAAAGATTGAAAAACTCTTAATTTTATGCACAAGATTGATAAGTTTTTAAAATCTTTGGACGAAAAGGAGAGAATTGTTGCGGAACGATTGTTAAAAATTTTAAAACTGGGCAAATTTGAAAATTTGGACATCAAAAAATTAAAGGGATATCATGGTTTTTTTCGTGTAAGAAAAGGTGAAATTAGGATAGTGTATAGGATTGATGAAAATGAAAAAATAGAATTAGTGTTTATCGGCAGAAAAACAGATAATACTTATAAGGGTTTATAACTGGCCGTGAAGGGCCTATAGTTCAGCGGCTAGAACACCGCTTTTGCAAAGCGGAGACGGCAGTTCAATTCTGCCTAGGTCCATATGCTAACCTACACCGATTTAAAACCGGGAGCGAAGATTATTTTGGACGGTCAGCCGTACGTGGTTTTGGAGTATTCGTTTGTCAGAAAACAACAGAGAAAGCCGGTGGTGCAAACCAAAATTAAAAATCTTATCACCGGCCAGGTGTTGGAAAGGGGTTTTTATCCGCGCGACACAATTGAAGAAGCGGAAACGGAAACAAAAGAAATCAAATATCTTTATTCCGACCGCGGAGAGTTTTGGTTTTGCCAGCCGAATAACCCCAAGGAGAGATTCAGTCTTGATGCCGGCCTTTTGGGCGATGTCGCAAAATTTTTAAAACAAAACTCTATTATTAAAGCCCAAGTTTTTTTTACCCCGAGCGGAGTCGAGGGGAACGAAAAAATAATCGGCGTGGAAGCGCCGATTAAAGTGGAACTGAAAGTGAAAAGCGCGCCGCCGGCGGTTCGCGGCAACACGGCGCAGGGTGTGACCAAGCAGGTGGAGCTTGAGACTGGTTGTCAGCTGTCGGTGCCGATTTTTATCAACGAAGGAGATGTAGTTAGAATTAACACAGAAAAGGGCGAGTATGTGGAAAGGGTCTCAAAAGCCAAATAAAAACTTTTATTTAATTTTTCAAGTTATAAATATTATAATACAGGTATGAGTAAATTTTATTTACAGCTGGAAGAAGAAATATCGACCGGGGAAAATACGGAGTTTAACGACGAAGAATTGGTTGAAAAATCTTTGGAGAACCCCCGCCTTTTTGAACTTTTTGTTGAAAAGTATCAAGATTCTTTTTTGCGGACGGCAACGAGAATTTTGAAAGGCAGGGAAGAATCGGAAGACGTGGTGCAGGACGCGTTTGTTAAAATATATTTTAACGCCGGCAAATTTCAGAAGCGGCCCGGGATAAAATTTAAAAGCTGGGCTTTTAAAATTCTTATAAATTGCGTTTTTACCCGCTATCGCAAAATGAAACGCAATTTGGGCGACACTGAATATATTGACGAGCTTCTATATATAATAGAAGACAGGAGTTTTAGCGCGGATTTCGGGCGGAAAGAAAAGAAAGATGAAATAGAAAGCGTGCTTCAAAAGATGCCGGAGGATTTAAGCGGCTTGATGAGAGAGCATTATTTGGAGGACAGGCCTTATGCGGAAATTTCTTCGGATAAAAATATGAGTATCCCCGCCTTGAAGATGAAACTTTTCAGGGCGCGGAAGAAGTTTAAAGAGGTATGGAAAACGAATTAAAAAAGAGAATAATGAAAAGAATATACGCCGTGTGGTTTTTCAGAAAAATCGCGCCGGCAGTCTTTTTGTATATGCCGTTTTTGGCGGTAGTCGCTTTAAGAGAAACCGCCAATGAATTTTTTGTCGCGAAAATTATTGATAATTTTTTGCTGGCGGTTCACAACAGCGGATTTTTCGGCGCGGCGGGATTTGTCTGGTCGGCAGTGGCCAACACCCCCGTTTTGCCCAGCTTGATTATAGTTGTTTCTTTGGGGCTGTTTGTTTTGTTTTTTTCTCGGCTGTTCAAAAGCTTCAGGAGTGTCAGCTTGGTAAGGAGTTATTAATAAATTTTGCTGCATATGATTGTATACGTTTAATACGATCGTATTATTCGCATTATTCGTATTATTTGTATATTTTTAAAAGGTACAAAAAAGACCGACCGGACCATTTTGTACTTTTTTTTTGTGTGGAGTATACGAGACTGAATGTACACCATTTGCGATTGACAAGAATTTAAAACTGTGATATATATAAAAACAGGATAATTTTGACATCTTTGAATAAAAATAATTTTGGAAAAGGAGGAAAGAAGATGAAAATATGGAAGTTGATGTTAATTTCGGCAGTTTTACTAGCCCTGTATTTGAATACGGGGTGGGCGGTGGGGACATTTTACCATAATAATGTTTTGACCAAGGCCACGGAAGAGTTATCGGGCCTTGCCTATGTGGCGGCCGGGGCGAGCGGTTTTCTTGCTGTGGGGCCGAGATATTCCGCATCCTTGTTAATGAGCCAAGTTATATTTTCTGTGTGTTGGCCATTTTTTCTTGCCCTTAGTTTAGGAACTTGGGTAGTATGTGGAATGTATTGGATTCTTTATTTTATTTTCGTCGGGGGGTTGGCCAACCCCCCGGCACTGGGGTGAACTTTAACATTTTATTTGTCCCAAAAGCGGTTCTTTAAGAACCGCTTTTTTTGTGGTAATATTTAAAAAAATAATTTCGCCAAATTATTTTTTAATTAAAAAATTTTGCTTTGGCTTGATTTTAGTCATGACAAAATATAATCACAAAAAAATTGAGAAGAAGTGGCGGGAGAAGTGGGAAAAGGATAAAATTTATCAGCCGGATTTGAGCTTGCCTGCCGGTAGGCAGGGCAAGGACAAAAAGCCCCTCGATAAAACTCGGGGCAAGCCTTTCTATAACCTGATGATGTTTCCTTATCCTTCGGCCGAAGGTCTGCATATCGGCAATATGTACGCTTTTGTCCATTCTGATTGTTATGGCCGATTTAAGCGCCTTCAGGGTTTTGATGTTTTTGAGCCGATCGGGCTGGATGGTTTTGGAATTCATTCGGAAAATTACGCCATTAAAATTGGCGAGCATATTAAAAAAGTTTCTGCCCGCACGGAAAAAAATTTTTACAAACAGCTTCATATGATTGGCAATCAGTACGACTGGTCAAGAACAGTGGAAACCTACAAGCCGGATTATTACAAATGGACTCAGTGGCTTTTTTTGAAAATGTATGAAAAAGGATTGGCCTATCGCAAGGAAGCGTCGGTTAATTGGTGCGGTTGCTGCAAAACTGTTTTATCTGACGAGCAGGTCATATCGGGTAAGTGTGAGCGCTGTGAGACTGAGACGGAAAAGAAATTGATGGAGCAGTGGTTTTGGAAGATCACGGATTACGCGGAAAAATTGCTGGCCAACTTGAAAGTGATTGACTGGTCGGAGGAAGTGAAAATTGGTCAGAAGAATTGGATTGGAAAGAGCGAAGGGGTGCTTATTACATTTAATCTCAAACCCGCCTGCCGGACGGGCAGGTCTCAAAATTCAAATCTTAAAAATATTGAAGTGTTTACGACGAGGCCGGATACTTTGCCGGGCTGCACTTTTTTGGTTTTGTCTCCGGAGCATGAATTGGCAGGCCTTGCCTGCCGGCAGGCAGGAAAAAACTTAACGGCGATTAATCCTTTTAACAATAAAGAAATTCCTATTTTTACCGATGAATATGTTTTGTACGATTATGGAACCGGCGCGATAATGGGTGTTCCTGCTTATGATGAGCGTGACAGGGTGTTTGCTGAAAAAAATAATTTACAAATTCTTGAAGTTGGGCCGGAAGAAAACAAGATTGGCAAAAAGGCGGTAAAATATAAACTGCGCGATTGGTGTATTTCCCGTCAGCGATATTGGGGACCGCCGATTCCTATGGTTTATTGCGAGAAGTGTGCTTCAACAGGCTCAGCACAGGCTGGCTGGGTGCTGGTGCCGGAAAAAGATTTGCCGGTGCTGCTGCCGGAGATGGAGGATTTTTTGCCGGATGGGTCGGGCAAGGGGCCGCTTAATAAAATTAGAGAATTCGTCAATACAAAATGTCCCAAGTGCGGCGGACCGGCAAAAAGGGAAACAGATGTTTCCGACCCGTTTGTTGATTCTTGCTGGTACTACTTGCGTTATCTAGATGCGCATAACGACAAGAAACCTTTTGACAAGCTCAGGGTTAAAAAATGGCTGCCGGTGGATATGTATATCGGAGGCAAAGAGCATACTGTTTTGCATCTTTTGTATTCGCGTTTTGTGAGTATGGTTCTTTATGAATTAGGGTTAGTGCCGAGCGAAGAACCGTTTGAAAAATTCCGCGCGCACGGCCTGCTCATCCGCGATGGCGCTAAAATCAGCAAGTCAAAAGGGAATATAATTAGTCCGGATGATTATATTGAAAAATTCGGCGCTGATACTGTGCGGATGTATTTGATGTTTTTGGGGGACATGAGGCAGGGAGGAGATTGGCGGGACGAAGGAATTATTGGAGTTTATAGATTTCTTAACAGAATCTACAAACTCCAATCTAAAGTCTCAAATCTAAAATTTCAAATCTCACCTGAATTAGAAAAATTGATACATCAGACGATTAAAAAAGTGACGGAGGATTTGGAGAATTTAAAATTCAATACCGCGATTTCTCAATTGATGATTTTGGCCAATGAAATGGAGAAAGAAAAAGAATTATTGAAAATTGATTATTGTAAATTGATTATTTTATTGGCTCCCTTCGCTCCCCACTTAGCAGAAGAACTGTGGGAGCAATTAGGCAACAAAGAATCTGCTTGCAGTGAGCCTGTCGAATCTGTTTTTAAGCAAAAATGGCCCAAATATGACCCGGCGAAAATAAAAGAAGATAGCTTTGAATTGATTGTCCAGATAAATGGTAAATTCAGGGGTAGTATCAGCGCGTCGAAAAATTTAGGCCAGAGCGAAGCGGAGAAAATGGTTTTGGCCGATGAAAAATTAGCCAAATATTTATCCGGACAAAAAATTAAAAAAGTCATTTTTGTGAAGGATAAATTAATAAATTTTGTAGCCTAAAAAAGACTTGACCTATTTTGAGCTCCGTGGTATTTTAAATTATATGAACAAAATAACATTTAACCCGGCTACAATAACAAAAAAGCTGTTAAATTCTTTGGATGAAAGGCCAAGGATTGTTTTAGTGGAAAGATTCGGCCTGAATTATTCTCGGCCGAGAACTTTGGAGTCTATAGGGCAAAACTATGGGATTACCAGAGAAAGAGTAAGGCAAATTGAGAATTTTGCTTTGAATAAAATTAGACAGTCAAACGAGTTTTCAAACCTGAACGATGTTTTTGTGGAGATAAAAGGTCTTATTGACGCTGAAGGCGGATTGGTGCAACAGGAAGATTTTTTGGTTTCTAAGACCAAAGACCAAGACCATAAAAACCATTTCCTTTTTCTTTTGGTTGCGGGAGAACCTTTTGAAAAAATTAAGGAAGATAATCATCTTCATCATTCGTGGACAACCAATCTGGAAAGGGCCGGTCAAATAAAAAATGCCATAATTTCTTTTCATAACGACATGGACGAAGAAACGGTTTTTTCGGAAACAGAAGTATTGTCTCTTTTAAATAAATATATGGAAAACATTCTGCGGGAAAAAATAAAGGAAGAAATTTTGCGTTCTTTCCTTAAAGTTTCCCGCCTTGTTAGGGCAAACCCTTTGGGTGAGTGGGGGTTGGCGACATCTCCATATATAAAGCCGAGAGGGATGCGCGATTACGCTTTTTTGGTGATGAGAAAACATGGTTCGCCCATGCATTTTACGGAAGTGGCAAAAGCGATACAGGAAACTTTCAGCAGAAAAGCTCATATCCAAACTGTTCATAATGAAGTAATAAAAGACGACAAATTTGTTTTAGTCGGTCGCGGGCTGTATGCTTTAAAGGAGTGGGGTTATCAGGAGGGCGTTGTAAGAAATGTTATTGAAAAGATATTGTCGGAAGAATCGGCGCTTCCCAAAGAAGAAATTATAAAAAGAGTTTTAAAGGAACGATATATAAAAGAAAATACGATTTTGGTAAATTTACAGAACAGAAATTTTTTTAAGAAGGATAAACAGGGTAATTATACCCTTTCATGAATTTAGGTTTATTTTCATATCTTTTAAATTCTAAAATTTTCATGGGGGTTCTTTTGTGGATAAAGCGCCTTTGGTTTTTGTGGTTGCCTATTGTTTTGGGCGACCTTTTTCTTAACGCTTGGTCGTGCCAGGCGAGGCTGAATTTTTTGAGAAATATGCAATGGGTTCTTTTGGAAATAAGAATACCAAGAGGCGTTTTAAAGGGCCCGCACGCGGTTGAGATAATTTTGAATTCACTTTATTTAAAGCCTTCTTCCGACCCTTGGTGGAAATGGAAGAGACTGAAAAATTTTTTTAAAGGAACAATAGTCGATTGGTATAGTTTGGAAATAGCCAGTATTAACGGCGCCGTTCGTTTTTTTGTGCGGGCGCCGAAACCCGCCAGAAATTTTGTCCAATCGCAGATTTACGCTCAATTTCCGGGGGCCGAAATATTGGAAGCGGAAGATTACACTTATTTGGCGGATTTTGGAAATTTGAACGAATGGGATATCTGGGGCTCCGAGCTTAAACTAGTCAAAGAAGACGCTTATCCCATAAGAACTTATATTGATTTTGGACTTCATCAAATAATTGACGAGAAGGCCGAAGCCCAAAAAATAAATCCGCTGGTTTCTTTTCTTGAGTTTCTCGGTTCGCTTAAGCAGGGTGAGCAAGCTTGGATGCAGATAGTGGTCAGAGGCGTGGGTAGCGAATGGATAGACTCGGGCAAAAAATTGATAGACGAAATTATGGGGCGCAATAAAAAAACAAGCGCGGGAGAGACGCCAGAAAAGAAGGTTTTGACCAAAGGAGAGCAGGAGGTTGTGGCGGCCATGGAAAGAAATATGGCTAAGATAGCTTTTAAGACCGGAATTAGAATGATGTATATTGCCAGAAGGGATATTTTTAATAAGGTTAACGGTGGTGCCTTGATTGGCCTGATGAACCAGTACAGTACTCAAAATTTAAACGGTTTTAAAGGAGGCAAATCAGTTTCCGCGAAATTTTTATTTAAAAAAAGACGAGAAGAACTTAAAAAGAAAGGTATGCTGAATAATTACCGAAAAAGATATTTTCTTGACTACCCTTGCGCGAGGGAAACCTTTGTTTTTAATACGGAAGAACTGGCTACTATTTATCACTTCCCGGGGAGAGTGGCGGAAACTCCCACCTTTGAAAGGATAGAGGCGAAGAGAGGCACTCCGCCGATAAATTTACCGATTTAATTAATTTTAAATTATGTCTGGCAATCAGGAAACGGAAAAAATTTATTTCGCGCGGACGAATTACCGCAATGAACGGGTGACTTTCGGTATTAAAAAGAAAGACCGCACCAAGCACATGTATGTTATTGGCAAAACCGGCATGGGGAAAACCACACTGCTTGAAAATATGGCGGTGCAGGATATCAGAAATGGCGAAGGGTTGGCCATTGTTGATCCGCATGGTTCTTTTGTGGAGAAAATTCTTGATTATGTGCCCAAAGAAAGAGTAAAGGACGTTGTTTATCTTAACCCGTGTGATGTAAATTTCCCGATAGCTTTTAATATTATGGAAGATATCGGCGCGGACCAAAGGCACTTGGTGGCGTCCGGGCTGATGGGTGTTTTTAAAAAAATGTGGCCCGATGTCTGGTCGGCCAGAATGGAATATATTTTAAATAATGCCATTTTGGCTCTTTTGGAGTACCCCAAGGCGACTCTTTTAGGCGTTAATCGGATGCTGGCTGATAAAGATTTTCGCAAAGAAGTTGTTTCCAATGTTTCTGATCCGGTAATTAAGGCTTTTTGGCAGCAGGAATTTGCCAAATATACCGAGCGGTTCGCCGCCGAAGCGACGCCGGCCATACAGAACAAAGTCGGACAATTTACTTCTAATCCCTTGATTCGCAATATTATCGGTCAGCCGAAATCTAGTTTTGATTTCCGCAAGGTGATGGATGAAAGAAAAATAGTTCTTATAAATCTTTCCAAGGGAAAAATCGGCGAATTAAATTCTCAACTAATCGGCGCTATGATTATTACTAAAATTTATCTGGCGGCTATGAGCAGGGCCAAGGATACCGGCGTGGAACTGCCTGATTTTTATTTGTATGTTGACGAGTTTCAGAATTTTGCCACCGAGTCTTTTAAGGATATTCTTTCAGAAGCGAGAAAATACGGACTGGCGCTTATTTTGGCTCATCAGTATATTGCGCAAATGGAAGAAGGTGTCAGAGACGCGGTTTTTGGTAATGTCGGCACGCATATCGCTTTCCGCGTCGGCCCGGCCGACGCGGAGGTTTTGGAGACTGAATTCAACCCGGAATTTACCGCTGACGATATAGTTAATTTAGGCCTAGCCGTTGTTTATTTGAAACTTTCCATAGATGGCGTGCCTTCCCGTCCTTTTTCGGCTACCACTTTGCCGCCGATAGAGAGAAAGGGCGAATCTCACAGAAAAGAAATCATTGAATTTTCCAGAAAAAATTATTGTAATTCAAAAGAGGATGTTGAAAAAGTTATCTCGTCTTGGCATGAGCCGATTTCCTCCTCCGTTAAAATTTCTGAGGACAAGAAAAAATCAGAAGAGGAAGAAGTTAAGGGGCCGAAATTGTTTGAGGCCGAATGTTCGGTTTGCGGGAAAAAGATCGTTGTTCCTTTTGAGCCGGATAAAAAGAGGCCGATTTTTTGCCCGAAACATCGTTCTTATTTGACATCTTCCCCGCAAGCTCCGCAACCCCAGAAAACTCAGCAACCTCAATCAGGCAATCTTTCTTTAAGAGAGCTTGGACAAAAGACAACAGTTTTTCATAAAGATTTTCAAAAGAAGAAAGAGAAAGCAACCCCGGACTTTAAGGGGTTAAGAGAACTTCTGGCGGATATAGCGCCGCAAAAAAAGAAAGAAGAGGGGGAAAAAATTTTAAAACCCGGCGAGAGCGTGAAGTTTAATTAACTTGCTTTTGGATTGATTTTGTCCTAGTATTTAGCCAAATAAAACTGGTTAGTTTTTTCTTTGACAATAAAAATAAACCGAAAGAGGGGGATTATGATATTAAAAATGGGCCATTTTTTTGTTAAGGATGTGATTTTTGGCAAAAAAACTAGAATTTACAACGGAAGATTGTCTGTCAACGGGCGTATGTTGCGTGAGTTAATTTTATCAAGTGATGAAAGAATAAAAGAAGTTAAAATAGAAGCGGCCAAACCAGGCGAATCTACAAGAATTGTTTGCATAAAGGATGTTATTCCTGTTCGCAAAAAAATTCATGGCGCAATAGGGGAAGGTAGAACCGATAATTTATCAAATGTTGTTGTGACAACTTTGGGCCAAATAATCAGCGCCCAAGAAGGCATTCTTGATATGAGCGGGCCTGGCGCCGACTACTCACCTTTTTCTGAAATGATTAATATTTGTTTGAACATTACGGTAAAAGGGGGAATAACCAAGCATGAGCATGAAAAAATTCTCCGACGGGCTGGCTTGCGCGTTGCCGATTATTTTGGAGAAGTTTTAACCGACATTGAACCGGACAAGATTGAAGTTTTTGATTCTAATGATTTTAATTTTAAAACTATTGATCCCAAACTTCCACGCGTTGTTTATATGTACACATTGCTTGCCCAAGGATTGCTTCATCACAATTATGTTGATGGGCATGATGTTAAAAAAGATGGTTTGTTGCCTTGTTATGTAAGCCCAACTCAATTACTGGATGGTTTAATTGTTTCCGGCAATTGCGTTAGCGCTTGCGACAAAACAACCACCTGGCATCACTGGAACAATATAGTTATCAGAGAACTTTTTAAGCGCCATGGCACGGAATTAAATTTTGTGGGAGTGGTTTTGTCCAGCTTGTTGACCAATATGAATGAAAAAGAAGAGATGGCCAAAAAGGCGGTGGAATTGGTCAAAGAACTTAATCCAACCGCGGTCATAATTACTAAAGAAGGTTTTGGCAATCCCGATGCCGACATAATGTTAACCATAGAACTTTTGGAAAAAGCCGGGATTAAAACCGTTAGTATTCATAATGAATATTCTGGAGAGCAGGGTGTGTCTCAGCCATTGGCTGATATCACGACTCACGCGAATGCCATCGTTTCAGCAGGCAATTCCAATGAGCCGATTACTTTGCCCCCAATGAAAAAAATTATCGGGCCTTATGAAAATCTGACGATACTTGCCGGAGCGCATAAAGACAGTGTTCATGGAGACGGCAGTATAACCGTTCAGATGCAGACTATTTACGGGGCTACGCATCAGTTTGGCGATTTATGTTTGACCTGTGAGGAGGTGTAAGAATGACAAGCAAGATAAACATAATTCATTATCTGAATACTCATTTTGTCGGTCTTGGCGGGGAAGAAAAAGCCTCACTGAAGCCGATACTTTTTGATTTACCAACAGGACAAAACGAAAGATTGCAGAGTTTTGCCGAGGGCAAAATAAATACCCTTTGCGTTATTGCTGGCGGGGATAATTATGCGGCGGAAAATGAAGCCGCGGCAATTGAAGAGATTTTAAGAATTGTCCAGGATTTTTTAGCCCATCCTTATTTAGAAACTCCGGATATTTTTTTCGCCGGGCCATGTTATAAAGCGGGGCGTTATGGCAATTTTGCGCAGGCGCTTTGCAAGGCCGTGTCAAAAAATTTTGGCATTCCGGCGGTTATTGGTATGGCCGGTGAAAATCCGGGGATTGAAACATACAAAGATGACAGTTTTTCTAATAAGAAAAATGTTTATGTGGTAGAAACTTCTAATAACGTTACGGGCACCAAAAAAGCCTGGGAAAAAATGATTTCTCTGGCAATGAAATTGGTAAACAATGAAACAGTTGGTCCAAAAAGCGATGGCTATATTCCTCGGGGTCGGCGTGTGAATGTTTTTACGGAAAAACCGGGCGCGGAGCGCGCTCTGGACATGCTGATGAAAAAGGTGCGCGGAGAGCCGTTTGAAACCGAAATGCCTTTGATTGAAATTAAATCTGTGGTTCCGGCGCCGGCATTGATTGATTTTTCCAAAGCAAAAATTGCTTTGGGGACCAGCGGTGGGATTGTTCCTGCCAGACCGATTTTAAACCCGGACAAGATTGCTTCCTCCGATGCTAAAAATTGGGGGATGTATTCTCTGGAAGGCATAGATGCTTTAGCAGCTGAAACACACCAATCAGTTCACGGCGGTTACGATCAGAGCTGGGCCAACGCTAATCCGAATTTGGTTTTGCCTGTTGACCTAATGCGCCAATTGGAAAAAGAGGGGGTTATTGGTAGTTTACATAATGAATATTTTGTAACTGTTGGCAATGGCACTGAAGTTGCCAGCGCTGAGAGAATGGCGCGGGAAGTTGTTCCCAGGCTTAAATCAGCCGGCGTGGAAGCCGTTATCCTTACAAGCACGTGAGGGACTTGCACTCGCTGCGGGGCAGCGTTCATGCGGGTCTTTGATGAAGCAGGTATCCCTTGTGTTCAGATTTGCTCCATTATAAGCATTGCTAAGACAAATAAGACAAATCGCATAATCAGAGCCAATAAGATTCCACACCCCGTTGGTTTTCCTGATTTGCCGCTTGAAGAAAATAATAAAAAGCGGCTGGAAATGTTAATGAAAGCTCTTAAGGCGCTTGGTACGTCGATTCAAGAGCAGACATTGTTTGAATAAAATAAAAAAAACGCGACGTCGGACGTCGCGTTTTATTATTTTAATCTTATTTTTATTCACCGCGTAATTTTTTTAACACGGCGATAAATTTTTCCAGATTTTCTGCTCCGATTTCTCTTTTTTTACGGTGCATACTGCATTCTTTCCAGATTTCCGTCGGAATTTCATTTTCAAATTCAAAAATGCTATAGGTTTTTATTCCCAGCGTAACGCCGGCCAGTGGACCTGCTTCGGCTGGGTCGCCATTCAGGAAAGTTTCAACGATGATGTGGCCGATTCGCCCTTCACTCAGCGTAAAAGCGCTGGTGAAGCCGACGACAACAATTATATTTTCCGCTCCGTGTTGCTCGGCCGCTAGTTTGGCCAAGGCCTGTTCCGTCACACTGACGGATTCACCTGTCCCTCAAGAAAAACAATCGGTGGCGCTGTTGATGACTTCGCCACCCCCGGCTATAAGTAGTTTTGCGATTATTGTGTCAAATAAGTCGTTTGTTTCTCCGTAAACAAACGCTTTTTTGTTTTTGAATGTTGCCATTTTTTCTCTCCTCGTTGTTATTTTTGTTTTGGATTTTTTTCTAGAATAAAAGAAACTGCGTCAAAACCTTCATATATTCTGTTTAAAAATAAACTGGCCTTACCAACAAACATTACCCGTTTCATTTTTCTTTGTTTTATATTTTTTATGGCATGGGCTAGATAGGGCACGGCCGAAGGAATATGTCCTTGGGTTGGCGCAAAGCCTGGCATACCGATTTTTTTGGCAAAATCGTCCATTTCATCTTCGTTTATTTCTCCGTTTTCAACCGCTTCGTCGGCGATTTTTCTGTAATTTTTTTGGGCGACATCGCCAGCTCCGGCAAACTCCATAATTTCAGGATTTTGCAATTCGGGCGCAATTTTATCAAGGTCGCTGAATTTTAAACCAAGCGCTTTAAGCGGTTTTGTTATTACGTTTTCATAAACTAAAGAATCTGTCGCTCCGGCGCCGATAGAGTGGATACCAAAAGCTCCGGGCCCCGTTCGTATAATCGGGCTTACTTTGTCGTCTTTTGAAACGAGACAGGCAAAAGCGCCAAGGCAATCGTCCAAAATCGGCATTTTTTCCTGAACAAATGATTCAAATTTCATTCCTAGTTTTGCCAAAGAACCGCCGCCAATCACAACTATATTTTTGAAGGTACCAGCTTTTACAAATTGGGCGGCCACCACGATGGCTATTGTGGGCGCGGCACAGAAATTCTTAGGGTCAAAACCACTGGCGTTTAAACAGCCGCACATATGCCCGATGGCCTTAGCCATGCCTCCGCCGCCGCGCTGATAGCGGTCGCCAAGCGCTTCTTCGTCACAGCTTAGAATATAATCAACTTCCCCTGGCTTAAGTCCTGTTTTTTGAAAAAGCCATTTCATGGCCAGAGCTCCGGATGCTTTGGCGCATAGATTTTCCAGTAAGTTATAGGCATCAAGATTTTTATCTCCGACACCCTGCGCCCGGTTGTCTCGGTTAAAATAGCCGACCAAATCGCCGTTGTTGTAAATTGGCAAATTATCTTCTCTTATTATTTTTTTGTCAGTATCAAAAAAATTAAAAACATCAGCCAATTTTAGAAGTTTTAAAAACATACCCTGATTCATTATTTCGCCGAATTTGCCGATATTTTGACCCGATATAAGGTTTCTATACCAAGGACGAACTGTTTCCCATAATTTTTCCGGAGAAAGGTTGCCGATAAAAGTCTGATTGGGCGCATAAAAAACAGTCTCTTCGTAAGTTCTTAGGTATCTTTTGACTATTTCTAAGATTGTTTTGTCTTTTTGTATTTCTCTTCGCGGCTTTGAGCCATATTGAACTAAATCCGGTACGTGAATAAGGCAGTTAACAGCGCCTTTTATTACCACATTATTACTCATTTTTACCTCCATTTTCAAAGGGCGAGAATATATTTTCTTTTAATATACAATGTTTTCCCAAAAATGCAATTTTCTTATCGTTTTTTGTAAGTTTTGGTTGTGCGACGTTCAATACGGAAAATATAAATAATTCTTTTGTCTTTTTTAATCTCGTAAAAAATTCTATAGTTTCCAATTCGTTGTCGCCAGATATTTTCTTCTCCTTCCATTTTTTCGATGTCGCCACGAAAAGGATTGAATTCAAAATGCAAAAGAGTTGATTTTATTCTCAACTTGTCTTTTTTTGGAATTTTGTTTAAAAATTTTTGAACTTTATCTCGAACAAAAATTAGCCAATTCATTTTAAATCTTCAAGATTAATCAATTTTCCTTTCGTAAAATCTTTTCTAGCTTGGGCCAAATCTTTTTTTTGAGCCAATGTTGCTTTGAATATTTTTATATTTTTTTGCCAATTCAAAAATTTCTCATATTCTTTACGAGGTAAAATAATTAAATCATCTTTTTGGGCCAATTTTTTGGGTATAGTAATAACGTTCATTGTTAATATTGTGCTTGTTTTTGCAAAAATTTGCAAGGGTCAATATTATTTACTTAAATAGTTTTATTTGTTAACTTGATTTCAATGAGATTAGGTTATTTATTTTTCTTGGGATTGCTGTTTTTGCCGATGG
>JAHJQY010000021.1 GCA_018819015.1 Patescibacteria group bacterium | reverse complement strand
TGTGGCATCCGTGAACATCGGAGAAAAACTTTGTATAGTATCGGTATAAGCCCTGACCATAACATTTGTAATTGAGCCACCAGTAGGACCGCCTGTAATGGTGCCCTCAATCGCTCCATCCTGCAATTCAAATATCGGCGAACTGCTGGCGGTTTCATTTCCGGTAACATTCATCTTTATCATGCTCGGCTGAAGATATGTGGCAAAAAATGTCGTGTCAGAAGTATCATCCGGCATAATACCCAAAATATAAGTCGCGTTCAAAAGATGGTCGTAAGAGAAAGCTCCGGTGTCATCAAGTCTTTTGGTTCCCACAAAAAACATTTTATCCGGACAGCCCATCCCAACTCGCACTTGCGCTATTTCTCCCGCCGTTAAATTTCGTAAAGTACCATCGGTCTGTCTGACTTTAGCTCGGCCTATAATAGTGTTAGTCCCGCCTATTTGAATTGAATCAACCGGAGGCGGCCTATTGCCAAACCCGGCGTCAGTCCCAAAGTCACCAAAAAAACTTCCGTCAACCAGACCGCCATTGGCCGTAGTTGTAAAAACTCTTAATCCCTGATAAGAGCCTATGACCGGATTAACGATATTGCCGATTTTTAAAGTAACCGTTTCCCCCGCGGCAATCGCGGCAGTAGAAGTGGTCGCGACCACGGCATGCAAACCGTTGCTGTCGTTGGCAACAACAACAGTTGAGTCAATTGTCGCCGACCCGGCAATGGTTTGGTTAGAAGTAGTGGCATTCGTAAGAACAAAACCCGTCGGAAAATTAACCCAAATTTTTTCTCCTATATTAAGAGTGGTTGAAGCTGTAAAAGCAATTGTGTATTCACCTGTACCGCCGGCCGCATAATTGCTGGCGGTAAAGCTCCAATCATCTATACGGTCTCCCCTCCGCGCCAAACTGGCCGCGGCGGTGAGCGCGGAATCAATATCGCTAGCGCATCCGGAAGAAGGGTCCCCCGTCATAAGCAAAGCGCATGTTTTCACTGACCAATTATAACTCATAAGCATAGTCATAGAGCCGATAGGATTATTTACCCCCTTAATATCAATAATGAAACTGTTATCAACGCTAGTCTGGGTACTGCTTGCCATAATCACAATCGTTCTATTTCCAGAGATGGCCCTGGTGCTGGTGGCGAAATCCAGCCAATCAACATCCGGATTCCAAGTAGTGGAAGCGGTCATGCTACTGAAGTCCCACAATTGATTCGGAATTTCAGGAAAAGTAATTTCCACGGCATCTGTTGAAGTAGCTAGAAGAATGGCATTAGTAATTGTAAATCTCCAAGTGGCGTTGGACTGATTCATCAAGTTGTCGACATTAGCAGTTGCCGGCACCACGGTCACCGAAGTCAAAGCCGCCTGAGCATTATTAAAACAAACGAACAGAAAAAAAACTGCTAAACCAAAAACGAAAATTTTGCTTTTCATAATTATTTTGAGTTTTAAAATTATTAATTTATAAACAAAAAACGACTTTTAATTTTGATTAAATTATACAGGAAAGAAAAAAAATGCCCAAACCCAAATAAGTGGATAATTATCAAAATCCCCCGCAGTGCAACACTGCGGGGGATTAATTTTTAAAAAGCTGAAAACAAAAAACCGGAAATAAAGGCCGTTAGCCAGCAACTCCAGGCCAGCAGCGAATAATACTGAAAAAGTTGCTCGCAAAATTTATTATGACGAAGCGCCATAACCGCGCAGAAAAAATTGCTACAGTATAAAGCAAAAAGGCCGACAGAATACAAATTATGGCTGTTGTCATTTTCTTTTCCTTTTTTTATTTTATTTTTCAATCAACTCAATATCTTTTAAATCTTTTTCTCTTCCCGAAGTTTTTTCCTCGTCCCGAAGCTTCATCCATATCTTTCCCAATTCATTTCTTCCGTTTCTTTTGGCCCCCCATCGGCCAAATTATTCCTTTCCATTTCACTCGTATTCTTTGATTTTAAGTTCTAAAAATCTTTTCGCGTTTTCTTCGGTCATTTCGGAAAGCAACCTTCTCGCCTCCTTCAAATAAAATTCACGGATATTTTCTTTTTTGCCAGGCGCCACTTCCGCCTCGCAAGGATTGTCTATGTGCCCGGCAAGAAAGAGTGCGATTTTCATATCGCTCGCAGTCTCCGGTATTTTCTCCGTTTCGCTTTTGTTTCCAAAATTTTCTTCTTTTAGCATTCTTTTAAAAAATTACTTCTTCCAGTCCTCCAAAATAATTTTACTTCCCGATTTTCTAACTTTTATTTTATCACATATCGGGACTATAATACCATTTTAAATTCGGGTCTTTTTCTTTTTTCTCTATGCCGATTAAGCACTCCTCACATCCTTCCGGACAGGTATCGCACCCGTTTATACAAACCGCACAGGAATTATCTATTGCTACAGATTCGGGATACAATATCTTACCCCAGAATGTCACATAGTAGCCGCCCTCACAACTTGCCACCCACCTGCCAAAAGGTGCCCACATCACATTATAATCACAAACCAGCTCGCCTGTATATTTAAATTGTGCCGTCAATTTCAGCCCGTTCCTC
>JAHJQY010000020.1 GCA_018819015.1 Patescibacteria group bacterium | reverse complement strand
AAATAAATTCCTGCAAAATTTTTCTTTTTCCAGGCCATCGTCGTGTTTGCCGATAACCGCCATGTTAAATCTGCCCGGCCTAAACACCTCATTGGCTACCTTTAGAATATCATTTTGGCTCACTTTTTCAAATTTTTTATCCAGTTCTTCCGGCTGCAATATTTTTTTATAAAAAAGCTCCCGTCCGGAACAAAAGCTGGCAATCTCGCTTGAAGATTCCATCTTCAAAACTCTCTGCCCCCTAATAAAACTTTTCCCGTCGGACAAATCACTTTTGGAAACACCGTTGCTTTTTATTTTAGAAATAACTTCAAAAATTTTCTTAACGGTTTTTTCCAAATTATCGTGGCCGACGCCGGCCCCCATTCCAATAGAACCGCAGTCGGTATTTTGATCACCGAAAGAAAAAACATAATAAGCCAGTCCCAGCTTCTCCCTGATTTCCATCATCAATTTTGATGAAAAATTTCCTCCCAAAATCACCGACAGAAGATTAAGCGCGTACATTTTTTCATCATACATATCATAGGCATGAAAACCCATGGCCAAATGAGACTGGTCACTGTCTTTATTTAAAATTTTCACCTCCGGTTTTCTTTGAAAAATTTTCGCATCTTTTCGCCCGCTATTTTTGCCTTTTTTAATTCGGCCAAAAACTTTCTCAATTTTTTTAAATACTTCCGCCTGGTTAATTTTCCCGGCCGCCGCCACCACCATATTTTTTGACAAATAATTTTTATTTCTATAACCAATTATATTTTTTCTGTTTATGCTCATAATCGTTTCTTTGTTTCCCGCAATATCCCAGCCAATGGGCTGATCGCCATAAAAAACATTTTCAAAAATATCCCAAACTTTTCTCATGGGATCGTCCTCAATCATATTTATTTCCTGCAAAATCACTCCCCGTTCTTTTTCAATTTCTTCCGGCTTAAAAAGCGGTTCCAGCAAAATATCCGACACAATATCAAGGCCGATATCAAAATCTTCGGTTGCCGATTTTACCCAAAAACCGGTGCTTTCTTTTGAAGTAAAAGCATTGTAAGCGGCCCCAATTTTGTCCAAATCTTTGAAAACCTGCCCCGGCTTGGGCCGGCTTTTCGTACCCTTAAAAAACAGGTGCTCCAAAAAATGGGAAACGCCGTTTATGTTTTTTGTTTCATATCTTGAACCGGCGCCAACCAAAACCGAAAGAGTCGCGGCTTCTGTATTTTCCATCGGCGCTAAGACAACCCGCAGGCCATTGCTTAAAACCTTCTTTTTAAAATTTATCATTGGCTAGATAATAACAAAAAATCGCCCCGCGTAAAAGCGAGACGATTAGGCCTATATATAAATTAATTTTCTTGTCTATTTTTTATTTAACAAACTTTTCGGAGAACTCACTATAGGACCCATTATTATTTCACCAGTAATACACTTTTGATAAACCTGAATAGATCCGCAAACAGGACACCAACCAAGAATCTTGTCTCCCGTCTTATGCCTTCCTAAAAATAATACGCCGGTCAATTTTTCTTCAAAAAGATGGTTCCCTGCTCGACATTCGGCGAGTTCTTTTTCAATTTTATTCTTTTTTGATCTTCTTATTCCTGGACCCTCTGGATTCATTCTGATCCTCCTTGTTTTATTCTCAAAAATCTTAATTTATTAATTTATAACAGTTTTAGAATAATGAGTCAAACAAAAAATTATATTATAGCAAAAATAAAAATTATTCCAAGATGCCGTCTAAATTAACATCGTAAAGAATCTGTTCCTGAACCAAACGATAATTAATCAGTTCTTTTTCGCCAAACCAAATTTTTATCTCTTTTTCAGAATCTTCCATGGAACCGGATGCGTGCACCAAATTTCTGACGGCTCTGCTATCGCCGTCGGCCAGCGAATAAGAATCAAGAGTAAAATCGCCCCTGATAGTTCCGACATCCGAAGACAGCGGCTCTGTGCCGCCGGTAATTTTTCTAACAATACCCACGGCCTCATTGCCTTCCCAAACCATAACAACAACAGGCCCCGAGGATAAAAATTTTTTCAGTTTTTCCAAAACCCATCTTCCGCCCTCAACAACATCATCAAACGGATATTTTTCTCCTTTCTTTTCGTAAGCTTCTTTTGTTTTTTTGCCGACAGATTCAATCCAGCCGTCATTTATTAAATAATGCTTTTCTGTCATTTCAGCCGTTGGCACCAAGAACTTTATGGCTATTAACTTAAGTCCCGTTCGTTCATATCTTTTTATAATCTCGCCAACCAAAGACCTCTGCACTCCGTCAGGTTTTATTAAAACAAGTGTTCTTTCTTTTATCATTGCTTTTATCTTAAAGAATATCTACACTAAAATCAAATAAAAAAGAACCTTGATAATCGGGAGAGGAAAAATGACTGAACAAAAAATACCAATACCCCGCTTAACGGCATTTGAGAGCTATGCGGCCAACCAGATCGCAACGCGCAACGAAATTGCCGGCCCTCAGTTGGCCGAAGAAGAAATAAAAAGAATTTTAACCAAGGCCGATAAAATTTTAAACTGCTATTTTAAAATAGAATTTTTTGACATTTATCTGGCGTCTTCCTTGAGAAATTTCAAGGATTTTGAAAAAACCGAGCGCGTTTTAAAAGAAATTGAAACTGCAATGCCGGGAATAAAAATTTT
>JAHJQY010000019.1 GCA_018819015.1 Patescibacteria group bacterium | reverse complement strand
CCCTGCGCCTCGTCTTCTTTTGACACATAAAAAATATTGGGATGCTGAGTACTCATATCTCTGTTCAAATAAGCAACGTAAGAACGAATGCCTCCTTCAAAACAAAAAGTATAATCTTTGTGAAGATTTTTATTTTCCGAACGGCAATCTTTTATATTTATCCTCACGCCCTTTACCAGATAAGCCTGCTGGCGTAAATGATTTAAAATTTGCCTCCATTCAAATTCCGGAATCTTTTGGCCAAAAATTTCTTCGTCCGGAGTAAAAGCAACCGAGGTGCCAGAACCGTCGCATTTCCCGCTTTTTTTAACTTTATAAAGCGGTTCCCCCTTCTTATATTCCTGCGTCCATATATAGCCGTCCCGGCAAACCTCAACCCTGAGATGTTTTGACAAAGCGTTGACCACCGAAACGCCGACGCCGTGAAGACCGCCGGAAATTTTGTAAGATTCACCGCCAAATTTTCCGCCGGCATGCAGGGTAGTCATAACTGTTTCAAGGGCGGATTTTTGAGTCTGTTTATGCATGTCTACCGGAATGCCGCGACCATCATCTACAACCCTAACTTCGTGTCCCGGCAGAAAAATAATGGAAATGTTTTTGGCATAGCCGGCCATGGCTTCATCGATGGAGTTATCAACAACCTCCCAAACCAAATGATGCAAGCCGTCTATGCCGGTTGACCCGATATACATACCCGGTCTTTTCCTGACCGGATCCAGGCCTTCCAAAACATAAATATCCTTGGCCTCATAATTAGAAGGCTTCTTTATAATTTTTTTTGTTATTTTCTCACCTGCCATTGTTCATTTTCTAAAGCGCTGATAATTTTGTCCTGTATTTCATTGACTTCTTCGTTGGTTAACGTTCTTTCGCAAGACCTATAAACTATTCTAAAAGTATAACTAATTTTATCGCGGCCAAATTTGTCAGCGTTTTCATATTTATCCAATAATTTTACCTCTTCAATTAAATCATTGGCATGGTCCCTGACAATTTCATAATACCTGTTTAGATTCATGTCTTTGTCAACAACAAAAGAAATATCCCTATAGGTCATCGGGAACTTACTTACTTCTTCATATTGGCTGTCCAAATTTTTAAATTGTTTTACCACTCTTTCGTCGGTAGACCAAAATATTCTTATATCCGGTATATTCATTTTTAACATAGCCAATCTTTCCAGTCCGAAGCCAAAGGCCCAACCGTTATAAATCTCCGGGTCCAAGCCGAAATTTTCCAAAACTTTTGTGTGCACTATTCCGGCGCCCAGCACTTCCAGCCAGCGATTTCCTATTTTAATTTCCAATTCAATGCTGGGGTCAGTAAAAGGAAAAGAATCCTCCGAAAATCTGCATTCCGCCGAATCACCGTAAATACTCTTGGCAATGCTTAACAAAACATCTTTGAGATCATCAATGCCAATTTCTTTTTTCTTTTTTTCGCAAATATACAATCCGTCTATTTGGTGAAAAACAGGATAATGATTCTTGTCTATTTCATCTTTTCTAAAAACCTTCCCAAAACACAATCCTTTTAGTTCGCCCGTTTTTTTCAATTGGCCGATGGCATTTTTATCTTTTAGATAAAACGACCACATCACCGTAGTATGCGTTCTTAAAACGTAATTATCATTAATATAGTAGGTGTCTGTTTTTTGCCGGCTGGGATGGTCTTTCGGGGTATTTAACAAATTAAAGTTGGCGTCAACGCTCACAATTTCCGGAGTATCAATTATGTCAAAATCTTTAAAAAGGGGTATGTCAAGAATGCCATCCACAATAAGTTTAATGGGAGAATTTTTTACCTTAGCCAAATCCAGAAGGTTTAACAACCTGCTTATTCTTGTGCTGTTTATATCCTTATTTTGAACTGCCTCTTGGGCCAATTTTTCACTGATTTTATCCTTTATTTTAACGATATTCATACTACTATTGTAGCAAAAAATGGGGGGCAAAACAACCCATTCGACAAGCTCAGGGCAAGTAAAAAAGCCGCCGGTTTCGGCGGCCTCAATATTTATTTAACTGGCTTAAAAACGACACGAACTACGTTGTCTGGTACCAAAATTTTTTTACGTAAACAAACAACATCGTCAAATGAAATGCTCTTAAAGGCCTGTCGAAGCCCTCGAATCCGTTGGTCAAGACGTTTAACGGGCCATCTTCTTAAAAAAACCTTGTCTTCAATTTCATTTAACCAGTTTTTTAAATCCTCCGGAGCAACAGAAATTTGATCTATGATTTTTGCTTTTTTCAATTCAAAATAGTTATGCTCAAGAGGTTGCTCGCAAAGAATTTTATAAAAAAGATTCATTACGAAATTTAATTTGGCCGGTAAAACCTCTGTTACGAAAGAAAGATAATAACCAAAATTATGATAAGATTCTATTAAAGAAACAACGCCGTAAGAATGTCCGCGCGATTCTCTTATTTCCATATCTAAAGTAAAATCCATCAAAAGATAAAGGAGTGAAAGTATGTTTTCTTCTTTTTCACTAAGACGCTCTATTATTTTCCAGGCATATCCAATCATTGCCCTCTCTTTGTTTTCGTATTCAAAAACTCCTTCTTTGCCAACAGGACAACTTGTTTTTTGAATTTGATGTTTACTTAAAATACGAGGTTTGGCTTTATTATTAATCTTTATCAAATCATTAATTCTTTTTGAAAAAACAAGATGGTCCACATCGCCAATCCCAACAATTGCGGTGTTGGAAGGAATAAACCAAGCTTTATGCCACCGAACCAAATCTTTTCTTTTCAAATTTTTTAAATCTTTGATATCCCCGGTAATATTAGCGCTAAAAAGAGAGTTTTTCCCCCACAAAAGTTTCTTTAATTCATAATTGATATTTTCGTAATCATCGCCAATCTCTTCGATAATTTCCAAAGTTACAACCTCTTTTTCTTTTTCAATTTCCTCTGGCGGGAAAAGAGGGTTGTTATAAACACAAATCAAAAAATCTATTAACTCATCGAATCGTTCGCCGAGTATTTCAGCGAAATAAAATAAAGCAAATTTACCGGTGCAAGCATCGAAACTTAAAAGACGATTTCCTGTTGTCAAACGAATGTCTATGGCTGAATATTTTTTTGCTCCGTCAGCTGCACCCTTAAAAAGAGTGTGCTCTAAAAAATGCGCAAGACCCCTGCGATTTGAAGGGTCATACAAAGAACCCAATTCAACCATAATTACAATCATCAACTTTTTTGTCCGAGACAATTTTTTCGTTATTATGCGCAAACCGTCTTCGCGGATTGTTTCTCTCAACATTCGCCACCTCCAAAACTGATTATTTTTCAAAGATTTGTCTGGTTTCAGAATATCACAAAAGGCAGAAAAAACCATAAAAACAAAAAAGCTCTCGAAAAATCAAGAATTTAGAAAAAAGTACAAAATGTAGCGGTCGTCGTGTTTTGTACTTTTTGAGAAACTAACAAAAAATTTTGCGGGTAGGGGTAATCGAAACCCCGCCTGTTGCTTGGGAAGCAACCATTCTACCACTAAACTATACCCGCTAAAACTTAATCAAATCTAAAAGTTTTTGCAAAAAGCTGTTTTCACCAAAAAAGAAAGGTTCCTCTTCTTTGGTCTCTTTTGGCGTGTTATCAATTATCACAACAAAATCCTCGCCCGGTTTTTTAATTTGAAACTTACTACGAAGCTCTTTTTCTATTCCGGCCTCCGTCCCCATCCGACCTATATTGGCCTCCAGCTCCTTCAACCTACCCCCCAACTCGGCTGCCTGTTTTTCAATATCTTTGTTTTTCAACACAGCTTGCCGGCTTTTTTTGTAAACGCTAAAAAGAGGCGGCGCCAGCAAAACAGCGGCGGCCAAAAACAACAAAAACACGGGGCGGGAAAAAAATATCTTCCTAAAACGACTTTTTTGCCTAAACTCATCCATATCCCAAATTTAAAATATTAAAACTTCATAAGAGGAATAAAAAGATAAGCAACCATGCTTATAACCGCCAAAAGGCTTATAAAAATCCATATTATCTGGTGTTTTCTTTTTTGATTTTGCGTTCTCATATATAAATTATTTTACCTGTTTTGAATCATTTTTAAAAATACCTCCTGCGGCACATTAACTTTACCGAATTTTTTCAGCCTTTCTTTGCCTTTCTTTTGTTTTTTCCACAATTTCATTTTTCTTGTGCGGTCTCCGCCGTACAAATGGCCGGTAACGTCTTTTTTTAACGCCGAGATACTTCTCGCCGCCAAAATCCTTCCCATTGCCCTGGCTTGAATTTTTATGGCAAACAACGCCGCCGGCAAAAATTTTTTCAGTTTCTCGGCCAAATTCTGCGCCTCACGCTGAACAGCCTCTTTTTTTACAACCCTTGAAAAAGCAGGAACAATCTCATCGTTTAATAAAATATCCAAACGCACCAAATTTCCCTCTCTGTCACCAATAATTTCATAACTAAACGAGGCGTAGCCCGAAGTTAAACTTTTTAAATCTTCAAAAAAATTATCCATCATTTCCCGAAGAGGCATTTGGGCCGTAATTAGCATGCGGCTGCCATCGCCGCCAAAAGATTCCGTCAACCCGATAACGGCATCTCGTTTTTTTAAAGACCGCATAACGATATTCATCTTATCAAAAGGAGTAATAATTTTTATCTCCACCCAAGGCTCTAAAATTTTTGTTATCTCGAAATGTTCGGGCAGCAGCGCCGCCGAATATACCTGCCCGATATTCCCTTTTTTGTCCTCTATTTTGTAAGCAACGCTCGGCGTCGCCACCACCGGCTGAATTTTAAACTCTCTTTTAAGTCTTTCTGAAACAATTTCAAGATGCAGCATTCCCAAAAAACCGCACCGAAATCCGCGCCCCAAAATGCCGCTTTCTTCTTCTTCAAAACTAAGAGAACTATCTTCCAGGCTAAGCCGCTCAAGAGAATTTTTTAGCGCCATAAAATCGTCCTGCGATTCCGAATAAATACTGGCCCAGACAACCGGCGCCGGACGCTGATATCCTTCAAGTGACGGCAAAGAACTATTTTTGGAAAGCAAAGTATCGCCAACCGAAGCGATATTGGTCTCTTTTATATTCGTAACAATATAACCTATTTCTCCAGACCCCAAAGATGCCGCTGATTGCAGCATTGGTTTAAAAAATCCCACTTCGCCGGCCGTAAAATCAATGTTCTCCTGAAATAAAAAAACTTTATCCCCCTTTTTGATAAACCCGTCCGTTATTCTGGCGTAAAGTATAACACCCCTGTGAGAAGAATACTCAAAATCAAAAATCAGGGCTCTTAAATCTTTGTTGCCGACCAAGGGCGGAGGAATCCGTTTAATAATTTCTTTGAGCAAGTTTTCAACCCCCTCCCCCGTTTTGGCTGAAACTTGAAAAATTTCCCTTTCATCGCAATTCAATATTTCAATTATTTCTCTTTTTGCTTCTTCTATCCTTGCTTGCGGGCTGTCTATTTTATTAATAACGGGGATAACGACAAGGTTCAAAGACTTGGCGATTTCCAAATTACTGATTGTCTGCGCCTGCACACCCTGCGTGGCATCAACCAAAAGAATAACACCCTCTACCGCTTTAAGCGCCCTTGAAACTTCATATGAAAAATCAATATGCCCCGGAGTATCTATCAGATTCAAAACATAAGGTATGGCGTTTAGGGTATAGGACATTCTTACCGGCTGCATTTTAATTGTTATTCCTCGTTCGCGCTCAAGTTCCATTTGGTCCAAAAATTGCTCTCTCATTTTTCTTTTTTCCACCGCGCCGGTCACTTCCAAAAACCGATCGGCCAAAGTCGACTTTCCGTGATCTATGTGAGCTATAATGCAGAAATTTCTTGTCATATTTTACGGCAATTTTTCCGGCTGTATGTCTAATAGGGGCTTTTTGACAAATCTTTTCTTCAGCGAAAAAACAATTTCTTCAAACTCTTTGTTCTTTAAAAATTTAAGCAGAAAAAAACAGCCCGCCAAGGCAAATATTCCGGCCAAAAATCCTTGAGTAAAAATTCCGACAAAAGTGGAAAGATTAAAAAATTGAGCAAAAACAACCAAAGAAAAATAAGCAATGGTTCCAGCCAAAACGGAAACTGAAATTATCTGAATCAGCGATTTTTTAAAATAATGGAGAATGGGACCGAAATTTTTCTCAAAAAACAAAAACAAAAGAAAGAAATTTAAAATTGACCCCATTGAATAAGCCAGAGGGAGAAGCAGAACAGAAATGCCAGCCACCCCTTCCACTCTTAAAATTCGGCCCAAAAATGCCTGCGCGCACGGAAAATATTTAAAACAAACAAGAAACCCCGCCGCCAAAAGTATCGTAAAAAAGGACGAGATAATATTAATAATCAGGGGTGGTTTTGTTTTGCCGACAGCGTAAAAAGCCCTGACCAAAAGAAGAACGAGGCCCTGCGCAAAAAGTGAAAAAGCAAACAAGGCCACCGCAGCGGCAGTAAGACGCGTATCCGTCCAATTAAAAGCGCCCGCGCCCAAGGCCACGCGCACAATCTGCGCCCTCAAAACGATGAACAATGCGGTTATCGGAAGGAGCCAAAAAAGAATATGCCGAAAAGACGAAACAACGGAAAACAAAAATTCTTTTTTTTCTTTTTTCAAAAAATTGCTTGCCAGCGCCGGAAAAGCGGCCGTGCTGTAACTCAACGCGATAATCCCAGAAGGGATAGACTGTAAATTAGAAGCAAGGTTAAAAATTGTAATACTGCCGGCAAACAAAAAGGACGCCAAAGAAGTCATGGCCATCAAAACCACCTGGTTTAAAATCAGCCCCAGTGTGCGGGGAAAAGACAATCTGACAACATTCACGATTTCCGAAAAATGAATCTTAAATGTAAATCTCGGCAAATAGCCAAGTTCCATAAGCGATGGCACCTGAACAAGAAAATGCAAAAACGCGCCCAAAACAACACCCCAAACAATCCCGCTTAAACCGAATTTGGGATAAAGAAAAACAAGGCCAATTATTATGCCGGCATTGTACAAAATGCCGCTTAAAGAATACACAAAAAAACGCCTAAATGACTGGATAACACTGGAAACCAAATTAGAAAGCCCCAAAAGAAAGGGGGAAAGAAGCATAATTCTGCTGAATTTAATCAGTATTTCTTTGTTGGCCAAAGAAAAACCGGGCGCAATTATATCAGCAATGTAAGGGAGAATAAAAAAAGAAACGACCAGCAAAAAAAGCATGACTGCAAAAAAAACTGTAAACACCTCGTTTATAAAATGCTTGCTGTCAAAACCTTCTCTTTTTTCCAAAATTAACGGAATCAAAGCTGTTACGGAAACGAGAAAAAGCGAAAAAACATACAATAAATCCGGCAGCCTGAAAGAAGCATAATAAATATCAAGAGTTTCCCCCGCCCCGAAACTTGACGCAAGTATTCTGTCCCTGAAAATAGCCAAGACCTTTGCCCCAAGAGAGGCAAAGGCCAGGAGAAAGGCAGCTTGATGAAGTCCGCTTATTTCTGTATTTATAAGTTTTATAAATCTTTGCACGGAAACAATTTTATTTTATTCTTCTACTGGAGGATTTTCCCTTTTTTCCGGCGCCGGCATTGGCGGCGATATGCCAAACAGCGCAGAATTTCCATTCTTCAGATTATTCAAAATTTTCTTTACTTCGTCATTATCCGGATTTAACGACTGTATAACCTTAAATTGCTCAATCGCCGCCTTTTTATCGCCATTTTTATCATAAATTAAACCCAAGAAATAACGCGCGTTTGAATAATTGGAATTAAGAACAACGATTCTTTCCAAAACCCTCTGCGCGCTGTCATAATCTTTCTTTTGATAATAAAGCATGCCGAGCTGAAACAGAACACCCATATCATTGGGGGCCGTAAGCCGGGCAACTTCGGTTTGTTTTATCGCGTTATCCAAATCCCCCTCCTGGGCGGTAATTCCCGCCAGAAGAAAAAGCGCCGATGTGTAATTACCTTTTAAATCAAGGGCGGAGGACAGATAAGAACGGGCGCTTTCGTTGTTTCCGGACTGAACTTCCGTCTGAGCCAGCGAAAAAAACGGCTGTGGATCGGTTGGAGCCGCTTCCATGGCCTTGCCGTAAGCCGCCAAGGCCGCTTCGCGGGCGCCGTTTATGCCGAAAGGAATAATATTCGCGTATACATTCCCAAGCGCCATCCAATTCAGCGGCTCTGATTTGTTTAAATCGGTCGCAATTTGAGCATTCTGTATTGTGGCGGCAAGAATATTCTGAAACTGCGCGCGGGCTTCTTCTTGCGGCAATTGCCCTTGCGCAAGCAAAGAAAGACGAATCAAGCCCAATTCACTCAATGCGCGATAATAAACATCTCTCTGATTAAAACGCGCTGCTTTTAAAAAACAAGTTTCCGCCTTATCCAGATTCCCCTCGCTATTAAACGCCTCGATTCCTTGCGCGTAAGAATAAACCGCCAAATACTTTTGAAAAAATGCGTAAAAGCCGCCCACTATGCCAATTAAAACAAAAACAAGAAGCAAAGAAAAAATAAAACTTAAACTTGCTTTATCCGCAAAAGAAAATTCTTTCATCTTAAGAAAACCGGCCTTTACAAGCATCGCCAAAAATAAACCGGTAACTAAAAAAGTTAAGGTCATCAAAAAATTACCCGGCACATAAATGACCGCGAAAACCCAAAGATAAAGCGAGGCCAAAAAAGACCCGAAAAGCAGCCCCATGGTCGGCTTGCCAGCGGAATGGCTGATTGTTTTTACCCCGTAATAAATAATCGATCCTAAAAAAACAAGCCAGCCAAGAATACCCAAAACTCCGGTAGTCGCCAGCAAGGTGGGCAAAAAACCTATGCCGTTTGGAAATCTTGTATTCCAAAAAATGGTTTGATTTATTTCCGCCGGCTTAAACTTAATCCAGTCATAAGAAAAAGTATTAGGGCCTGAACCCAAAATAATGTTTTTTATTCCAACGCTTAAAGTTTTTTCAACAACCTCAATGGTGCTACTCCAAGAAGGCCTTACTTCTATCATATTCAACTCTGCGACAGAAATTAAATCGGCAACAATTGGCTGGGCCAAAATAAAAAACAAAGAAATCAAAATAATTGAAAGCGGCAATCCCACAAAATTACGCTTTTCTTTGAAAAACGAAAACAGATAAACAAGAAAAATCAACAACAAGAAGCCCAAAACAAGCCAAATAGTCGTAAAATTCACAAAAATCATTGTTAAAACCGAGACACCCAGAACAATAAACAAAAAAATGCGCCAGCCACGGCTTAATCTTAAATTGCTAAGCTTGCCGTCAAAAGACTCCAAAACAAAAATGGAAATTAACGCAATGAGGCCGAAAAAAATCCCCAGCTCATTCCAGTTCCCAACAAGAGTGTCTGTTTTATTGGGCAAAAACCCCCAAAAATTTACACCAAGAAACAAGTGCAGCAACTGATAAACAAAAACAATGAGCGAAGAAATTATAAGCAGAAAGAAAAATGTTAAGAATTTTTCTTCGGACCTAAAAAGCACAGAGGCAAGAAACATGGCAACCGCTAAAATAAAAAGAGAAACAAATGTGCCTATTTCCCCTTCAATGCCAAAAAACGACTGCGAGAAAGAAAAAGAGAACAACGAAGAAACAAATACAACCAATAGTATAAAAGAAAAAGCCAAAAGCGCCGTGCTTTTGGGATATTTGAATTTACCATCCTGCAAAATGTGCATCAGATAAAAAATGGCGGACAATAAAACAAAAACAAAAACCAGCAAAAATTTGCTGACGCTCAAAGAAAATCCACTGAAAGAAATTGCCCCGAAAGGCAAAATAAAAGCCAGGGCAAGCAAAAGATAATAAGAAATTCTTTCCCATTTACCTTCAGAAGCCGTCGCTTCTTCAACAGAAACTTCCGTTTCTTTAATAACAATATTTATATCGCTCATAATGTTTACTAACTAAAAAATAATAATAATTATATTATCTATATATTATAATCAAAAATCAACAAAAAACCAACCCCGCCGAAAGCGGGGTTGGTTGGTTCTATATCCGTAAGCCGAATTCTGTTTTAAATAGCCATTTATCTGTCTCGTTGGTTACCCAACGGATCAAGCGGCACTTCCCGCCAAAGGCGGGACTCGGCCTTGCACTCAGGTAAGGATTTAGCCGTTTCAGCCGGACTTAACCGGGTCGTTTCTGTTCGCACCTCTCCCCGCATTTCTACGGGGGACGGGCGTTACCCGCTACCCTGCTGCTTTGTCAGATTTTTTTGCCATGTTTAGACAAAGCGAGTGTTCGGACTTTCCTCCCCGCAGAAATGCGGGGTAGCTATTCAATATAGAACCGATTATAGTATAGCATTAAGAAATATTAATGTAAAGACAATACAGAATCCCATTTTCATTTCATCACACAACTAGGACGATAGTCATATTTATGTGATGATTTTATAAATCATTTTTGTATTTGCGTATTTACGACCAAAATCAATCACAAATTAAACCACTGCCCAAGATATTCTCTATTTTCCGGCTCTTTAACCACGAAATAATTTACATATTCCCTTATTTTGAAGTGTTCGCAAATAAAATCTATTTCGTCTCTGCATTCATAAGGAAAAATAAAAACACTTTTTTGCAAAGGATAAAATCCTACCTCTTGTAATTTGAAAGCTAGCGCATTTCTTGCCCTTCTATGAATTTCGGGAATATCAAAAATAACCAACCTCCATAACTTATCCCACTTTTTAGGAATGGGGATCTCTATCTCTTCGTATTTGTATTTCAAAATTCTTTTTTCTCCGTCTCCTGTGATTCTTATAGTTTCCTCCCCTCTTTTATTATAAGAAATCTCAACCAATCGCTCCTTGGTCAAATTATATAAAGTACGTTTCAATCGCCATCTGTCTTTTGAATTTTTTGCGTCAAATAATTTTGCGACTTGTGCAAAATTTGGCGCGACAAAACAGACAACCACAAATCCGCCGATTGCCAGACTTTTTAAAATTTCCTTACTCAATTCACCCCTCGAATACTTCTTTTTCATTAAATATTTCTTTTCTGCTTTCATGGTCTTTATAAATTTAATACTACCACATATCTAAGACGATCGTCTAGTTTCTGTGATAGCAACTAAAAAAGCAAAAACAATATAAAAATTACGAGACAAAAACGGCCAAAGAGCATTTTATCCTTCATATCTCCTCCGGTTTATCAATGGAAAGAATTTCAGTATTAATCCCCTCGCCCGCTATGCGCAAAACATCTTTGTCTATTTTCTTAAATTCTTTTGAAGCTTTATTGTAAGTACTCACCGTTGTCCCCAACTGCCCTCCCAGCTTCTGCATAAATTCGCCGTAAGACTGCAAATGCCTTCCCAAATCCTCCACCCGCTTGCGAATTTCTTTGGCCGACTCTTCAATTTTCAAAGCTTTTAACCCCTGCAAAACAGTCTGCAGATAAGCCAGAAAGCTGGTCGGCGAAACAATAATCACATGTTTATCCCTGAAAGCGTATTCGATCAAATCGCGCGTGGCCAGTTTTACCGCTCCGACTTTATTCACCAATAAATCGTAATAAATCGCCTCGGACGGAATAAACATAAAAGCAAAATCCATTGTGTTTTCCTGCGGCCGCACATATTTAGATGTTTCGTCAATCCTGTTTTTTAAATCTTGCTTAAAAAGTTTTTCCAGCTTCATCCTTTCTTCTGCGTCGCGCTCATTTAAAATACGCTCGTAATTTTCCAAAGAAAATTTTGAGTCCACCGGAATAATTTTATCTTTCACAAAAACAACGGCATCAACAATCTCGCCGTCCTTAAACTTATATTGCATCTGGTATGAATTTGGAGGTAAAACATTTCTTAGTGTTTCTTCAAGAAAATATTCGCCCAAAACTCCTCTTTGTTTTGGGTTCTTTAAAATATCCTGCAAACTGCTTAATTGGTCTGAAAAATTTAAAACCTGCTTATTTGTTTCATCCAACTTAACAAGGCTCTCGGTAACATCGCGGATAATTTTGGCGCTCTGCCCAAACTGCTGCTGAATAACTTTGGCTGATTCGCCCAGTTTATTATCCAAAGTTCCGCGGATTTCTTCAAGCTGTTTTTGCAGCATCAAAAAGGCGCTGCCGTCTTCTTTTTGCGTCCTTTTTGAAAAAATAAGCCAGACGGAAAAACCGCCCGCCAAAACACCCAAAATTGCCATCAAAATTATTAAAGCCATGTTCAAATAATTATACTAAAATATTCAAAAACTAAAAATGATGCGTAAATAAAAAGCAAAACAATGCCTTCTTTTCTTGAAATAAAAGATTTACTAAACACAAAACCATTGAAAAAAAGAAAGGCCACAACAGAAAACCCGACAACCGAAACAAGGCTCGCTGAAAAAACCAGCCTAATTGGATTCATTATGCTTACCAGACCCAAAACAAACATGGAATTAAAGGCAATACTTCCTAAAGCATTACCTATCGCCATAGAACCGTGCTTTAACATTCTGGCGCGCACCCCAAAAATCAATTCCGGCAAGGAGGTACCGACAGCGACAAAAAGTATGCCAAAAGATAAAAAGCTTAAATTAATTCCTTCTGCCAAATATTTTCCGCTCCAAACAATGGCACAAGAACTTATAATCAATAAAAATAACCCGATAAACGAACGGGAAAGATGCTCAAAAATATTTAATATACTGTGATGCCTCCGATGATTTACGGCAAACGAATTGCCATTGAGAATTGCCGTCGTCTTGGTAAAATATTCCCTTTCTCTTCTCAGGCGCACAATGTAAAACGTAAAAGCAAGCAACAACGCCAGCCCATCCCACCCAGAAAGAACTCCGTCGGCAGCCAGCAAAAGCGGCAAAAAAGCAAACCCGGAAATTATCCAAAAATTCCTTTTAGAAATTTTACTGCTTATATGCAAACCGTTGCCAAGAACAACGATAAGCCCCATCATCAAAGTAATTTTAAGCAAATTCGCGCCCAAAACATTACCGAAAGAAAATTCGGGAATGTCGTTTGCGGCTGACGAAAAACCAACAAACAATTCCGGCAAAGAAGTAATAAAGCTCATAAAAATAAAAGACATAACATATTCTGACATGCTAAAAAATCTGGCCAAACTCGTCAGCGATTTTACCAAAAATCCGCTTGACCACGCCAAAACAAGAAAACTGGCGATAAAAATTAAAACATAAAAAAACATACTACTTTTTAATTTCTCTATTAACTAAAAAATGCTTGGCGACCTCAATAATAAAAAGGTTAAGAACCCCCAAAGATAATACTATAAAGATATCAAAAATGCCCAATTTTTCCAAAGAAAGCAATGCTCTTATTGGCGGAAGAAAAAGAGCGGCGGCCAAAAAAAGCATACTGACAAAAAGAGCGACTATTAAATAACGATTTGAAAAAATATTTATTTGCCACAAAGGCTTCTTAAAATTCTTTAAAGAAAAAGCAAAAAATATAGAGTCTGCTGAAAGAACAGCGAAAACAATTGTGCGCGTATAATCCAAAGAGTGTTTAAAAACAAAATGAGACAAAAGAAAAACCACCATTAAAAGAAAACTTGTAAAAAAAGCTAAGATAATAATCATGTTTCTGCCTTCGTTTGTCAAAATTTTATCGAAGGAAAAAGATTTGGGCGGCACCTCCATAATACCATCTTCTCCTGGCTCAAAAGCAAAAGCAAAATTCATAAACCCCTCTTCAACAAGATTGGCCCATAAAACCTGTGCCGGTAAAATCGGCAAAGGCGCACCAATAACCAGAGAAACGAAAACTAAAAGAATTTCACTAAAAGCAGTGGAAAGCAAATAAACTAATATCTTTCTAAAATTGACTAGGATTTTTCTGCCTTCTCCGATTGCGGAAATTATTACTGAAAAATTATTATTCAAAAGAATCATACTGGAAGCCTCTTTGGCAACTTCTGTGCCGGAATTTAAAGCCACTCCCACTTCGGCTCTTTTCAACGACGGCGCGTCGTTGACGCCATCACCGGTCATGGCCACCGTCTTGCCGGCCTCCTGCCAAAATTTCACAATCCTCAATTTTTGATGAGGTAAAACTCTCGCAAAAATAGATACCCTGTCAAGCTCTTTTTTCAAGTCTTCATCGGTCAATTCTTCCATCATGTCTCCGGTAATAATCCTGTCGCCCTTTTTAAAAATGCCGACCTCTTCCCCAATTTTTTGAGCAGTTTTTTTGTGATCTCCTGTCACCATAATAGTTTTTATGCCAGCTAATTTCGCTTTCTTAAAAGATGAAGCGGCATCAGGCCTTAGTGGATCGTGAAATAAAATAAACCCACCAAAAATAAAATCTTCAAATGCTCCATCGCCATCGTTTCTCGGAAATTCCTTCTTGGCGTAATTCTTGTAAGCTACGACTATGACTCTTTCTCCAAAAGAAGTTTGCTTTTCCAAAACACTAGTCAATAATTCTTTATATTTTTTTGTTAATTTTACAGCCTTCCCGCTCTTGTAAATTGTCTTGGACAAATCCAGCAAAAGCTCCGGAGCGCCAGTAATAAAAATTCTGTTCTCCTTGCCTTTTGTGTCATGAAGCGAAGCGGCAAAACGCCTTTCAGCGTCAAATTCCAAAAAATCCAATCGCGGCATTTCTTTTAGAAGAGTGTGTTGATGGATATTTTGCTCAGCCCCGGCCAGAATTAACGCCTGGTCCATGGGATGCCCACGCACAATCCAATCCGCCAAATTATCATCCGGATTTTCCACAAAACCAGAAGATGCTAAAATGGCCATTTCTAAAATTTTTGATTTATCATCTTTTTTTTGCTTCTGTTCTAAAGAATTTAATGTAACAATATCAGAAACGCGCATAATCGCCTGAGTCAAGGTCCCTGTTTTATCAGTCAAAATTACATCCACAGAACCCAGTGTTTCAACCGCGCTTAATCTCTTAATCAAGCCTCCATTAGATAAAATTCTTTCCATGCCAATGGCCAAAACAACACTAACAACAACAGGCAAACCTTCCGGAACCGCCGCCACCGCAATGGCAACCGAAGCTAAAAACATTTGAGAAATCGGCTGATTGTGCAAAACACCTACTGCGAAAATAATAACCAGGGTACCCAAAACAATTAAACCAATTACATTGGCGAGTTTTTTTATACTTTTTTGAAAATTTGTCAGTGGGGCTTTTTCTTCTCCGAGCATCTGCGCTATTTTGCCGATTTCTGTATCAAAACCGGTGCCAACGATAATGGCAGTCCCCCATCCGTCAGTTATCAGCGTAGACATCCAAACCATGTTGGACCTGTCGGCCAATGGAACTTCTTCTTTTATCTTTCTTGAATTTTTTAAATTAGACATCCACTCACCGGTCAAAACAGCCTCGTTAACCTCCAATCCCTTACTTTCCAAAATGCGCGCGTCGGCGGCAACTTGGTCGCCGGCAGACAAAACCAAAATGTCTCCGGGCACCACATTCTCAGCCGATATCAGTTGTTTCCTGTTCTCTCTGATAACTGTAGTGTATTTTTTTTGAGAATCTCTTAATTTTGAAAATGCCTGTGAAGCTTTGCCCTCCTGAACAACGCCGATAATAGTGTTTATTGTTACGGCAACCAGAATAACAACAGAGTCGGTATACGCTTTCAAAAACAAAGTGACAAAACCGGCGATGATTAAAATAAAAACCAATGGACTTTTAATCTGGTTCCAGATAATTTTCAGGAGGCGAAATTTTTCTTCGTATTTAAAAACATTCTGGCCGTATTTTTCCAACCTTAATTCAACCTCGCCGTAGCCGAGCCCGCGAGGAGAAGAAGAAAATTCTTTTAAAACATCGTTGGCGCTTAAACTATGCCATGGTTTTTGTTTTTTCCCGTCCGACATTGATTAAATTATAACACGAAAACAAAAACCCGTATGTGGTCCCAGGGGGATTTGAACCCCCGTTTCCGCCGTGAGAGGGCGGCGTCCTGGGCCTCTAGACGATAGGACCATCAATTAATTTTTCAATCGTTGCTCTTTTTTTCCAATTTTTTATTCAACCACGCCTTTTCCTGCCTCGCAAGAAGTTCTCCTTTCTTCTCCGGCTCAGCCATAATTTCCTCCACTATTTTTTCCATCCGCATAAATTGCGAGCCTTTCAGCAAAATCAAATCGCCTTCTTTGATAATTTTTTCCACCTCTTTGGCCGCTTCTACAGAACCAGAAAATTCAAAAATATTTTTTTTCTTAAACCCATTTTCCCTCAAGGCCTCAGCAATAAATTTGGCGCGAGGACCAACAGTAAAAACAATTTCCACACCCGCTTTAAGAATATACTCTGCCATCGCCCTGTGCGCCTCAATCGTATATTTGCCCAACTCTAACATGTCCCCCAACACGGCGATTTTTCTGCCTGCCCCGCCTTCGGCGGGGTAAACCGGAATATCCGCCAAAGTTTCCAGCGCGGCCCGAAGCGCCATTGGCGAAGAATTATACGTATCATCAAGAATAGAAGTATTTTTTACTCCCTTGAGCAATCTTAAGCGGCCGGGCGGAGGCAAATAAGAAAGCAGCGCGTCGGACATCTCCACAAAATTAATGCCGGCGGCCTTGCCAACCGCCAGAGCCGCCAAGGCCGGATAAACATGATGTTTGCCGAAAACATTAGAAAGCCGCACAGGAATACTGCTACCATCGCAATCAACCTTAAAACTTATGCCTTCCGGCGTAACCCTGTAATTTGACGCGACCAAGTCGGCTCCTTCGCCAAAACCAAAACTAATAATTTTTGCTCTTATTTTATTTTTCAAATCGCAAACAGTATCATTATCGCAGTTTAAAACCGCGTAATCATCAATTTTTAAATGTTTCAAAATCTTGGCCTTTTCATTAAAAAGTTCTTTTGGCCCGGCAAAAAATTCAACATGTACGGGTATTTCGGCTAAAGCCGTAACAACCGCCACATGAGGATTGGCCCAAGAAACCAATCTCTCTATGTCCCCCGGTCTTTCCACTCCCATCTCCAAAATAAGCCACTCGGGATAATTATGCTTGAATAAAAACAGAGACAATCCTTTCAAAATATTAACGCACCACAACAAAGGATTAAGCCAGGCGTTCTCAAGCCCCAAAACCACCAACGGCACGCCGATCTCGCTGTTAAAACTTTTCTGACTTTTTCTAATGCTAAATTTTCTTCCCAAAACAATCGCCGCCGCTTCTTTGGTTGAAGTCTTGCCAACACTTCCCGTTACGGCTGCGATTTTGGGTTTATACCTCCACAAAACCGCCCTGGCTTCAAGGGTTAGTATAAAAACAATTATTTTTTTAAAAATTTGTTTCATCATCTATCCGGCGGCACTTCATAATAATTTAACAAAAATTTCATCAAATTCATAAACGGCTCTGTTAAAGTGTTGGAAGCATATTTTACGCCCTGCGGTTTTTTTACATAAAGAAAAATTAAAAACTTGGCGTCAAAAGCTGGAGCGTAGCCAAAAAACGAGTGAAAATACTGGTCGTCATAATAACCGGTTCCGCCGACATTAACCAGTTGCGCCGTTCCTGTTTTTGCCGCAACGGTATAATGCTCCATTTTTTCCGCGCCCCCCAAAAGCGCTTCATCAACAACATTTACCAGCATTCTTGTTATTTCCCTGCTTGTCTCGCTTTTTAAAACTCTGCGACTTATAACCGGTTTCATTTCATTGTTTTGTCCTCCCTGAACAATAATTTTTTCAACAACGCGCGGCTCCATAAGAAGTCCGCCGTTGGCCAAGCTTGAAACGGCCATGGTAAATTCAATCGGGCTTACGGCTATGCCCTGGCCGAAAGAGGCCGTAGCATATTCAATATCCCGCATAGACGAAAGATTTGTTAAACGGCCCTCAATCTCGTCAGGCAAATCAATCCCGGTGATTTCATCAAGCCCGAAATTTTTCAGATAGTTCAAAAACTTATCTTTGCCCAATTGCTGCATGGCAAAAACCGCGCCGGTGTTCAAAGATTGATTAAGAACAGTTTGCATGTCTATCGTCCCTCGCCCCTTACCGTCATAATTTTCTATTCTTTTGCCGTTAAAAACTAGAAAACCATTATCAAAATAAGTTGTTTCGGCGGTAATTTTTCCGGCATCCAAAGCGGCGGCCAAAGTCAAAGTTTTCATTACTGATCCAACCTCAAAAATACTTGAAACCAACGGGTTGCGAAAATAAGAAATATTATCCACCTCGCCGTAAGTATTTGGGTTAAAATCCGGCTTGCTTGACATGGCGTATATCGCGCCGGTTTTAGGGTCTATTATAACGCCTCCGGCGCTTTCCGCGCTCCATTTCGCAACAACATCAACCAGCACGTTTTCCAAAAAACTTTGAACTCTTGGCTCTATTGTCAAAACAATATCATGCCCGCCATAAGCATCGGTTCCTAAAAAATTTTTTCCCAGCTCCAAAAAAAGCATAGCAAAAGAAGCGCTTTCTTTCAAATTTTCTTTCTCGCCCCTCAAAATATCTTCGTAATACTGTTCAAGGCCGTAACGACCGACAAGATCATCTCCCTTGTATCCAACAAATCCTAAAACCTGGGAGGCAAACGAATTCCCGGGATAAAAACGCCATTGTTCGCGAAAAGTATTCACTCCGCCAATACCTAATGCCTGTATTTTTTCCGATTCGCCGGAATCTAAACGATGCGCGACAACTTCATAGGGGTCACCCTTTTTACCGGCTCTCTTTGCGCAATCGTCTTTATCAAATCCAGCAAAAACAATCTTGCCAATTTCTCCGCAAACATATTCAGGTTTATTGATAAGGTCCGGATTAACCGCCACCAAAAAACCATCTTTAATTGTCGCGGCCGAAATAATCTCGCCGCCTTTTTCCTTAAAATAAATGCTGCCCCTTAAAGAAATGGATTCCGGTGATTTGTAAAAAGAGTATTGCCGGTCGGATTGCACCAAATAAAAATCATGTCCCTTAACCTGAATAAAAAACAGCCGGCTTGCCAGCAAGCCGCCCAAAAACAAGAACAACAAGCCCACCAGATACAACTTAAATTTAAAATTATCTGAGACGCTGGCCATAGTCGTCAATCTGAGCAACAGCCCTTTGAACGTAAATAAAACTAACGGGTTCCGCTTCTACAAAACCGAGTTCTTTGGCATACGGGATATTTAACTTTCCCAATTTATCTATGTAGGCCACCTCCAATTCCTGAACCCGGCTTTCCAGCTGATTCATATACGATAAATTTTTGGTTATTGTCGCCGTTTTTAAAACAGCTAGATTTATTAAATAAACGTAGCACAAGCTCAGCGCAAACATAACGAAAAAAACAGCAAAAAACAGATATTTGCCGTACTTTATCCATAATTCTTTATTTATAAAAATAAACATTAACTTAAAATTTAATTATCGCTCTCAATTTTGCGCTGCGGCTGCGGGGATTCAAGTTTGTTTCTTCGTCTCCCGCCACAACCGGCTTTTTTGTTAAAACAACCCCCTTGCCGTCCAGCTTTTTGTCTCTTATAAAATTTTTAACAATTCTGTCTTCCAGCGAATGAAATGATATAACCACCAATCTGCCGTCGCTTTTTAAAAAATTCCAGGCCCCGGACAACCCCTCGGACAAAGCATTAAGTTCATCATTCACGGCTATTCTCAAAGCCTGAAAAGTTTTTGTCGCCGGATGAATACGCCCTCTTTTGTAAAACCCCGGCACACTCTCTTCAATTATAGAAACCAAATCAAATGTAGTTTCAAGTTTTTTCATTTTTCTTCGCTTAATAATGTTTTCGCTAATGCTTCTGGCAAATCTTTCTTCTCCGTACTCTCTAAGAATTTCGTAAATTTCATTCCGGCCCCATGTATTCAAAATTTCTTTGGCGGTCAGATCCGATGAACCCAAATTAAGTTTATAGCTCATAAAAAGCGGTTCGTCTTTTTGGAAACTGAATCCCCTGCCCGATTCTTCAATTTGTCCAGAATTCATTCCGAGGTCAAACAATGCTTTGTCAATTTTTTCAATTTTCAAATTTTTTAACACCGCGCCCAAATTTCTAAAATTCTCGTTTATTAAAATTGTTTTGCATTTTGTATCTTGCCTGTCGGCGGCTTTCAGTAATTCCGAGTCTTGGTCCATGCCAACCAATATTCCGACCGAACCAATTTTTTCGCAGACAGCCGACGCGTGTCCTCCCCCGCCGTAAGTCGCATCCAAAACAATATCTCCTTTCTTTGGGTCCAAATATTCTAAAACTTCTTTTAAAAGTACCGGGGTATGTGCCAATTTAATTTGCGAGTCCGACGAGCAATCATTAAATCGAGCATCCCGCCCTCTAGGCTGTTCCTTATCATTGCTTGGTTGCCTTAAGGTCATCATAATTATTTGTCTTACACACTAACTATTTATGCCGCGCAGAGGGCGGGATTAAGGTTTGCCAACCGCGCTACGCGCGGGGCAATTCACTTAATAAACACCAACTTCGCCCAATTTCTCCGCCAAAATATCGGTCTGTTTTTCAATGCGGCTCTTGTATTTTTCCCAGGCGCCGGCGTCCCAAATCTCAAGTTTTTTATAAACGCCAGTTATAACAACTTTATCTTTCAGTCCGGCGAATTTTTTTAAATAATCAGGAATTAAAATCCGCCCCATTGAATCAAGGGAAGCATCAACCGCGCCGGCCAAAAATAACCGGGAGAAATTTCTGTTGTCAGACTGCCCCATCGGCAAGGTGCTTAATTTTTCGGCGACTTTCTCCCACTCGCTTAAAGGATAAACAAAAAGACAATTATCAAGACCGCGGGTAACAACCGCTTTTTTTCCTATTTCTTTTCTGAACTTGGCCGGAATAGCTACTCTCTTTTTTTCATCTAAATTATGGGTAAATTCACCAATTAACATGATAGATTTTTAAGGAATGAAATGACTATAAAAATCATCACCCCGCCCTCTATGCCATTATTCTTTAATTTTCGGAACTTATCCACACTATCCACAGTTTTATCCACAATTCCCCACTACGCTTACATTCTACACCACCATTCCCCAAAATTCAACAAATAAAAACCTGTGGATAACCACAGGGGTAATCAAATACCTAAATTTCCCTTATTTCGGCCCTATTTAGGCCTCAGGGTTGGAAACAAAATCGCGTCTCTTATATTATGAACATTCAGGAAAAACATCGCCAATCGGTCTATTCCTATCCCAACCCCGCATGCCGGCGGCATGCCGTACTCCATGGCCTCAATAAAATCCTCGTCAAACTCATTCGCCTCCCTGTCTCCGTCCCTGCGAAGCTCCTGCTGTTTTTTAAAACGCTCTCTTTGTTCAAGCGGGTTGTTTAATTCGGAATAACCCTTGGCCAATTCTAATCCCCCGACAAACAACTGAAAAAAATCTGCCAACTCGGAGTTATCTTCTTTCTTTTTTGCCAAAGGAAAAAGTTCAATTGGGTAATCAATCACAAAAGTCGGCTGAATTAATTTTGTACGACAAACCTTTTTAAAAATATTATCCGCTATTTTTTCTTTTGAATCTGATTTTAAAACATCTATGCCAAACTGACGCGCTTTTAAAACAAAATCTTCCAGCGGCGCGTCCTCCGGATGATTTATCAAGGCGTGTCGTTTCAGCACATCATAAAACGAAACGACAGAAAATTTTTTTGAAAAAGAAACCTTGTGGCCTTCATATTCCAATAATTGCTTATTAAATATTTTTTTTACAAGATTTTTAATTAACTCTTCCGCAAAACCCCGCCCGAATTCAGCGTCTTTATATGCCTGATAAAATTCCAGCATTGTAAACTCCGGATTGTGCGTAACATCAATTCCTTCATTCCTGAAATTTCTCCCAATTTCATAAACTTTTTCAAAACCGCCGATAAGCAATTTCTTCAAATAAAGTTCCGGCGCGATTCTCAAAAACAAATTCATATCCAAGGCATTGTGATGAGTTTTAAACGGTTCGGCTGAAGCGCCGCCGGCTATCGGCTGAAGAATGGGAGTTTCAACTTCCACAAAGTCGCACTTGTTCAAAAAATTTCTTATTTCCGCGATTATCTTAGAACGCAGCACAAAACCATCGCTTACGGTTTTGTTCATCATCAAATCTAAATAGCGTTTTCTGTACCTCTCTTCCACGTCCGAAAGCCCGTGCCATTTTTCTGGAAGAGGCCGCAGGCTCTTGGAAATAATTTTCCAAGAAGAAACTTTGATGGATTTTTCTCTCTTTTTAGTCTTAAAAAGACTGCCCTTAAATTCCACAAAATCGCCCACATCCGCCAATTCATTAAAAAGATTAAATTGCTCCTGGCCAACGATATCTTTTTTCAAATAAGCCTGAAGATAAACAGCCCCCTCTTCTTTTCTTCCGCCGAAACCATCAGTGAAATCGCAAAAAATAACTCCGCCGTGAGAACGGATATTAAAAATACGCCCGGCCATCAATAAAGGCTTTCGGCTGCGGGAAAGTTTTAAAAAATTATTTACCGCCTCTTCCGCGCGAAAATCTCTGAAAATTTTCACGGGATAAGCCTGGCCGAAAACTTTTTTAACTTTGTCCAGCTTTTTGCTGCGTATCTCTTTTATTTCTTCCAAGGACATAATTTTATATTATCTCCACAACAATATAACTTATTTTACCATTTGGCGCAAAAACCTCAACATTCTCGCCCGCTTTTCTGCCCATCAAAGAACTGCCCAGAGGCGACTCACTGGAAATTTTGTTTTCAGAAGGATCGGATTCTCCAAAGCTCACGATTTTATATTTTAAAATTTCCTCGGTTTTTTTCTTCTTTAAAACAACGAAGCAGCCCAGGTCAACCCGCAGATAGACCTTGTTTGTTCTTTGGCCGGAAACAACAAGAGCCCTGCTCAACAAATCTTCTATTTCGGCGATGCGGCCTTCATTCATCAACTGTTCTTCTTTTGCTTCCTGATATTCCGCGCTCTCGGAAATATCCCCCAAACTGATACTTTCTTCTATCCTCTCCGATATTTCCCGCCTTTTCACTTTAGTCAGATGCTCCAGCTCTTTCTGTATTTTAACAAAAGCTTCTTTGCTTAAATATTCTGAAGATGTTAAAGACATATTTTAAAATAATAAATAAAAATAATCTTTTATTATATTGATTATAAAAAAAATTTGCAAATCAATCAAAAAATATATTCGGGAGTGCTGGCCTGCATCCAACTTAACAGTTGAAACAGAGCATAAACCCCGCCAACTAAATTGGATGCCTTGCCCCTTTCTAATACAACGCTGGCGGCATAGCGGGGTTTCTCGTATGGCCAGAAAGATATCACCCAAGAATTCACAAACTCGCCCGAACCCAATTCGGCGGTCCCGGTTTTTGCGACCGCCTCCACCGATAAACCGCCCAGCGCTTGCGCGGTTCCTGTCATTGCGCACATCCTCATTCCTTCTTTCACAACATCAAAATATTTCTGAGGCACATCAACAAAAGTTCCCGTTTTTTTATCTCCTTCTCCCAATAAAATCTGCGGCTTAATAATATATCCGCCGTTTGCCAAAACTGCCGTTGCGACGGCCATCTGCAAAGAAGTGACTTGAAAATCTCCCTGGCCGATACTGGCATTATATGTATCTCCAATTCTCCAAACAGCATCCGAATCCGAAAATGATTTTTTTTTAAGTTCGGGACTGGGGATTAAACCCTCTTTTTCTCCTTCCAAATTTATGCCGGTCTTAACGCCAAAACCGAAAATTTTCATATATTCTTCAATTTTTTTAATGCCGAGGCCCGCGACATCGCCATAGCCGCCTCCAATGGAATAAAAATAAACGTCCGAGGAAACGGCCAGCGCTTCTCTCATATCCACCCACCCATGCGCTTTCCAATCGCGAAAAACGCTCTCTTTGCCGGGCAAATAAGGATTAGGGATGGAAATACTGCCTGCGCTGAAAATTTTTTTATCGGGAGTTATAATGCCCTCATTTAAAGCGGCCGAGGCCAAAAAAGGCTTAACAACGGACCCGGGCGCGTATAAGCCGGAAATGGCGCGATTAAGAAACGGCTTCTGTGGGTTATTTATAAATTCCTGAATTGTTTTTTCCGGACCGCCGCGGCTAAGAATCAAAGAATCGTATTCCGGATAGCTGACTATTGCTAAAATTTCTCCGGTTTCTATGTCTAAAATAACTCCCGCCGCCCCCTGAAATCCTCTTTCTTTGGAAAGGTCTGAAAAAATTTCATAAAGTTTCTTCTGAACCCTGTAATCTACGCTTAATTTAATATTTTCTCCGGCGGCGGGGTATTTTTGCAGGCTCTCCGATTTAATATTATTTAAAGAATCAACTTCTGTTATTTTTACCCCCTTCTCTCCGCGTAAAATATTTTCATAACTTTTCTCCACTCCGGCTTTCCCGACAACATCATCATTGTTTGCCGACGAAGAATAACCCATATACCCCAAAACATGCGCCAACCCATTGGTTTCTTTGTATGCCCGCAGAGAAACAGATTCAATTCTTAGGGGCAGAAATGACCACTGCTGATAAACATCGTTTACCTTTGACCAGTCATAATATGTGCCGATGATTAAATCTTCCCCCTTGGCCGCTCCATTTTTAATTATCCCCTGAATATTATCTTTGCCAAGAAATTTTAAAAATTCTTCCAATTTTGCGCTTAAGTCGTTATCAATAAAAACCTTTTTATCCATTACCAGGTAAAAAGCGGGGGTGTTCCAAGCCAAGGCTTCACCGTTCCTGTCATAAACAAACCCTCTTTCCGGCGCCAAAGAAACGGACCGCAAACGGTTATTTTCGGAACGTTCCGCAAAACCCCGGCCCTTTACAACCTGCAAAAAACCTGTCCGGCATAACAAAAAAAATCCTATGAATAAAAATACCGCCCCAAGAAACAAAAAAGTTCTGCCGCCTATGGGTTTTTCCATCTTCCCCTCAAATTGATAAAAATCAAAATTCGGGATATTCCTTGAATCCAAAAAAATCTCGTCTGGACTTATAGATTCAACCTTAAATTTACTTTTTCTTTTTTGAAACATCGGTTTTTACGATACTAATAATTAAAAAGAAGAAAAATAACCAAATAAGACAAAAGGCCGGCAATGACCCCCAGCGCTATTCTGAGAATCAAGTTTCTGCTGTCAATAAACCTTTTAACTTTCTCCAAAATAAAAATCGCCGCTATAAAACTTATAGTAAAAAAACCTAAATTAAATTTAGAAAAAAGCAACGGAGAAAAATAGAAAGAATCCAAAAAAAATCCGATTAAGACGCCTTCCCAGTATTTTGAAAAAATTGAAGAAAAAACAACAAAAAGAAACACCGCGGCGGGCAAAGGGAAAAACGCGGCAACAAAAGATAAACACAGTAAAGAAAAAATTCTTAACCACATGGCTTATTTTTTAATTAAGTAAACCCGGGTAATTTCCTGAATATTTAGAGGGAGGCGAAAAATAATATTTTGAAAGGGGTCGGCCGGCTCTTTAATTATCTTTTCGACGACACCCAAAAACAACGGGCTATTGCCAAGACTGGTAATTTTGTCCCCCGCCGAAACATTAATATCCTGAGGCAAAACAACGCTAAGATTTTCTCCGCCCACGCCGTACGCGATCGCAGAAATATTATTACCAACAAAAACATTAGTTTCCTCTTCCGGATAAGAAACCAGCTTGACCTTGCTGGCGTTCGGAGCAACTTCAGAAACATACCCCAGTAAAACAGTCCCAAAAGCGGTAACCCGCATGCCTTCTTCCACCCCCTGTTTAAACCCCGCGTCAATAACAAGCGAGTTATAAATTCCGTATCCCGGACGGGACAAAACATAAGCCAAAATAAATTCTCGGTCGGAGCTACGGGAAAACACTCCTTTAATTTCGTCATTTTCTTTAAGAATAACTTCTGAAAACAATTTTTCCGATTCCATTTCCGCAACCTTCTGCTTTAAAGAATCGTTCTCCTGCTGTAATTCTTTTTTATTGCGAAAAACGGACAAATTGTTCTCCCAAAATACAGAACATTTATTTTTAAAAAAAACAAAAGGCTGGCCAGCGTAAAAAACGGCCCGGGTCGCAAAAACAGGAGGAAAACTTTTAAAAACAAAAATTATTAAAACCAAAAGAAAAACAATGCCGGCCAAAACAGCAAAATATTTGGTATTTTTAGAATCTCGGCGAAACATTTTCTTCTGGCTCAATTAAAACGTCTCGGAAAACGTCTAGGTCCTCAAGAATTATACCCGTGCCCCGCACCACTGCCGTAAAAGGGTCGTCGGCCAAATGCACCGGAATCTTAATTTCAGATTCAAGAAATTCCGGCAAACCGCGCAGAAAAGCTCCTCCACCAACCAAAATAACTCCCCGATGCATTATGTCGGAAATTAATTCCGGCGGAGTTTCTTCAATAACCTCCTTAACCGAACGAGTAAGCATTTTTAAAGACTTGGAAATAGCCTCCCGGACATCTCCGTCCGTGATAATCGCTTCGCGCGGCAATCCGGTCATCAAATCCCTGCCGCGCACGGTGGCTTCTATATTCTCGCCCGAAGACACGGCGGAACCAATGGCGATTTTTATATCTTCAGCCGTTCTCTCTCCCAGCAAAAGCTTGAACTCATCGCGCGCGTAATTAATTATGTCCTGATTCAGCCGGTCGCCGGCAATTCTTAAATTCTTCGCCGTCACTATGCCTCCCAAAGAAGCAACCATAATATCCGAAGTGCCGCCGCCAATATCTATCAGCATGCTTCCTACCGGCTCTTGGATGGGCAATTTGACGCCAATGGCGGCCGCCAGCGGCTCCTCAACAATATAAACTTCTCTGGCGCCGGCGTTTTTTATCGCGTCCCGCACCGCCCTTCTTTCCACATCGGTAATGCCGGAAGGCACGCCGACAACGACCCTAGACCTGGCAAAAGGCCTTAACGCTTCCTTGTGAACATTTCTAATAAAGTAAGCGATCATTTCTTCGGTTACCTCAAAATCAGAAATAACTCCGTCTATCAGCGGCCGAACCGCGACAATATGGCTCGGAGTCCTGCCAACCATTCTTTTTGCCTCGCTGCCGACCGCGACCACCTGTCCTGTTTTCTGGTTTATGGCGACAACCGACGGCTGATTAATCACAATGCCTCGGCCGCGCACGTAAAGCAAGGTATTGGCCGTACCCAAATCCATTCCGATATCATGTGAAAATAATCCAAAAAATTTATTTAACATAAAATTTTCAGCAATTCTTTTTTATCTACTAACTTTATTTTTTCCTCGTTTCTTTTTTTGATCTCTATTTTTTTCTCTTTTACTGTTTTCTCACTGACCACCGCCCGCAACGGAATGCCTATCAAGTCGGCATCTATGAATTTTTCTCCGGCGCCCTTGTCCTCCCTGTCATCAAATAATACTTCTATCTTATTTTTTTGCAATTCCTTATATAAATCTTCGGCGGCTTTTTTAACCTCTTTTGAATCGCCCAGATGAATTAAGTGGACCTGAAAAGGCGCAATAATGTCCGGCCAGACAATTCCTTTTTCGTCGTGGAATTTTTCCACCACCACTCCCATGGTGCGGGTGGTGCCCCAACCGTAACAGCCCATGACAGGATATTCTTTGCCGCCGTCTTGGGCGGCATACTGAAAATCAAAATCTTTCGGATATTTTTTTCCCAAATCAAAAACATTGCCGACTTCCGAGGCCTTCCCTTTTTCAAGTTTTACCTTGCCGCAACGCGGACAAACATCGTTTTCTTTTTGCTTGGCAATATTCAAATTAACGCAAAAATCGCAGGCGGAACAATACAAAATATCGTCTTCGCCGGCGTCGGTCAAAACCATAAACTCATAAGAAATTTTTTCCGAGAAATTTCCGCCGGAAGCTTCCGCGACTTTTGCCACCAGCCCGAGTTTTTTATAAGCATTTATGTAGGCCTTTTTAACTTTTTCGTAAAAGTTCTCAAAATCCTCCTGACTCTCGTGAAAACTGTACATATCCTTCATCTCAAACTCGCGGCCTCTTAAAATTCCTGATTTCGGCCTAAGTTCATCCCTGAATTTCCAATTAACCTGATAAATCGCCAGAGGCAAATCTTTGTAGCTTTTGACCATTTCTTTAACGATGGGCGTAACAATTTCTTCATGGCTCTGGCCCAAAGCATAATCTTTTTCGGTGCGGCTTTTTATTTTAAAAAGTACGTCAATGTTATCCCAGCCGCCGGTGGCCTTCCAGTATTCCGCCGGATGGAGCGACGGCATCAAAATTTCCTGGCCGCCGAGCGCGTCCATCTCCTCGCGAATGATGTTTCTTATTTTATTTAAAACCCGCAAGCCCAGCGGCAAAAAAGCGTAAACCCCGGACATCACTTTAAAAACAAATCCGCCCTTAGCCAAAAGCTGGGCGTTGGCGGTAATTTCATCCTTAGGCGCCTCGCGCAGGGTTTTAGTGAAAAGTTTAGACAAGCGCATTACTTACATAATAATAGAAAACTTCCCAAAAAACAAATTTTTAAAAATAAGCCCGTTTTACAAAACATTGACAAAAATTAGATTTTATGTATAATAAAAGACAGTGTATAGTCATGTCCGGTCGGACTAAGTTATATAGTTGAAAACTATCCCCATCAAATCATTTCGTTGACAAAAATAAACTCACTACCTATTTGTGGCGATAGCAATGAATAGGTAGAAAATTATATTTATAGAAAATTACAAAAGACGAACTATATCCTTATACGTCACCAATATCATTAAAATAATCAGCGCGGCGAAGCCGGCAGTATTGACAATATTAACAAACTTTTGATTGACCGGCGAACGCTTAATCGCCTCAATGGCCAAAAGAATGAGATGTCCGCCGTCCAGCGCCGGAAAAGGAATCAAGTTCAGCACCGCCAAGTTTATGGAAAACAAAGCGGTAAAACGCAGAATATAAACAAACCCGAACGCCGCCATCTTCCCCACTATCCCAAAAACCCCCACCGGCCCGCTCACCTGATTGACCATCTCCCCTCCCCTAAAAATATCGGCAATAAGAAAGCCGAACATTTTAACCATAAAGCCAGTCAAAAAAATCGTTTCCTTGAAACTTTCCCAGATTGCTTTGAAAAAAGACATAGAGACAATGGCGATATTGTCCATGGCGATGCCGATTATAGGGTCAGGCGTAACACGCGCGCTGAAAGTTTCCTGCCCCCGCAAATATTTCAAAACTATCTCCTGCCCACTGTGACTGGAAATAAAATTCTGAACGTCAGCAATCACCACTGCATCCAAAACCTCTTCTCCAAAAGACAAAGACAAAATTTTATCTCCGGCTTCCAGCCCCGCTTTTTGCGCGGGCGAATTTGGCTGAACTTCCAGAATTGTTATCCGGCTGTTTAACGCGCCGTCGCCAACAGGAACGGGCGCGCCAATCATATTGACCAAAAACAACAAAAAAAAGGCCAGCAAAAAATTAAAAAAAACGCCGGCCGCCACAATCAGCGCCCGAATACAAGCCGGCTTGGAATTAAAACTTCCCGCCACTTTTTCCCTGCCCTCCTCGCCAAAAATTTTCACATAACCGCCAAAAGGCACTAAATTCAATGTGTAAAGCGTTTCGTCTTTTCTAAACGAAAAAACGCTCGGACCGAAACCAATAGCGAATTTTTCAACTTTAACGCCCGCCTTTTTTGCGCAAATAAAATGCCCGAACTCGTGCGTAAAAACAAGAACGCCCAAAACAAGGACAAAAATTATAAAAGTAGCCATGTCAGTTTTTTATTTCTTCTTCTTTTTTAGACGCGGTTCCTTCCAATTTTTTTACGGCCTCGTCAACAATTTTCTGCAGTTCATCTTTGAAGCGAAATTTTTCATCCTCGCCGATCTCGCCTTCTTTTTCCTTGTCCTGAATATCCCGCCAAGTTTCGTCCCGCTCCCGCCTCAAAGAAATTCTAGATTCTTCCAGTTTCCCGTTCAAAATTTTTAACAAGGACTTCCTCCTCTCTCCTGTCAGTTCGGGAAAAATAATTCTGACGATATCTTTTTCTGTGACCGCCTGAATGCCCAGTTCGGAAGCCCTCACCGCCTGTTCAATCGGCATAATCATATCCGCCGCCCATGGCTTAACCCTCAATGTCCGGGCGTCTTCAATGGCGATGGAAGCCACGCTTTTAAGCGGGCTTTTAACGCCGTAATAATCAACTTTGATATTTTCCACCAAAGACGGAGTGGCGCGGCCGGTTCGCAAAAGAGAAATTTCATCATTAAACCATGATTTATTTTTTTCGGCGCAGGCCTTAATTTTTGAAAAATCGTAATTCATATAATCTAGTAATCAGTAACTACACTAATATTATACTAAAATTTGGGAAAAGTTAAACAAATATATTCCAAAATTATTTTCGGCGACGACGCGCGCTGTAAAAGATAGGCGCGCTGTTTCAACAGTTCGTCAACCGCCTCCACCATCCTCGCCTCCTGTTTGCCCGCCATTGTGTCCCTTAAAACAACTTCCAGTTCGTCTAAAAATTCCGATGTTTTTTCTTTTGCTTTTTCTTTGTCTTTTAAAAATTTTTCCGTCAGTTTCAATCTTTTGTCAGAATCGCTCTTAAAAAATTTTTCAATAAAATCTTTTTTTTCTTTGGATAATTTTTTATCTTCTTCAAACCTTAAAACTGTCAAACGGGATCTCAAGGTTTCCAGAATATTTTCCGGCGAAGCGGTTACCACAAAAAAATAACTGGCCCCGGCCGGCTCTTCAAATGTTTTTAAAAGCGCGTTGCAAGCCTCGCGCGTGAAAAGATTGCTTTTGATGACAAAAATTCTGCCGCGGCCAAAAAAGGATTTTTTGGCCGAGTTCTCTTTAACGCGCCTGGCGTCACCGATCGCGAAATTATCGGTTTCCAGCAAAGAAAAATCCGGATGCGAATTAAGCGCCTCTTTTTTAATTTCCAAAATTTCCGCGGCCATCTCCAACGCCCTATCCATCGCCTTTTCCCTGTCGCCTGTTAAAAAATAACCGTGATGGTAAACTTCCATGCTATTTCTTTGCCACGATGCTTCTTTTGTAAACATCCAGATGCTCCAAAGCGATACCCGTGCCTTTGGCCACGCACAAAAGAGCTTCATCGGCTATGGTCGCGTTCACGCCGGTTGACTTGAAAACCAAATCAGCGATGTTTCTCAAAAGCGCGCCTCCCCCGGTCATAAGAATCCCCTGGTCTATAATATCCGACGACAATTCCGGCGGCGTTTCCTGCAAAACATGCTTCACTGCCCGCATCATTTCCCTTAGTTCAAAATCTATCGCCTTAACCACCTCGTTGGTGGAAACCTCGGCGCTCTTCGGCAAGCCGGTCAAAAAATCCCTCCCCTTAAGCGGACACTTTAATTCTTCCTTGGACGCCACCGCGGCGCCAACGGCGATTTTTATGTCTTCGGCGGTTTTTTCCCCGATAGCCAAATTAAAAGTTTTTTTAACATAATCAATTATCGCCTCGTCCAGCTTGTTGCCGGCCACTTTAACCGAAGTGGAATAAACAATGCCGCCCAAGCTGATGACAGCGATATCCGTGGTACCTCCGCCGATATCAACAATCATATGCCCGCAGGCCTCCTGAATGGGCACGCCGGCCCCGATGGCCGCCAAAATCGGCTCTTTGACCACATAGGCCGAACGGGCGCCCGCTTTCACCGCCGCTTCCACCATGGCGCGTTTTTCCGTTGAAGTAACGGCCGCCGGCGCGGAAATCATAACTTCCGGCTTAAATATATTGTAGCGGCCCAAAGACTTGCTGATAAAATAATTCAGCATGGCCTCGGTCGCCCTGTAGTCGGCGATAACGCCGTCTTTAAGCGGCTTATATGTTCTGATGTTATCCGGCGTCTTGCCTATCATTTCTTTCGCTTCATCCCCAACCGCCAAAATTTTATTATCCGGGAAAGAAACGGCGACAACCGACGGCTCATTCAAAACAATGCCTCGGCCGGAAACAAAAACCAGCGTATTCGCCGTACCCAAATCTATTCCAATTTTTTTCGCAAATATCATATTCTTTTTATTTCCGCCCCCACGGCATTTAAACGCTCCTCTACTTTTTCATACCCCCTGTCTATATTATATATATTGTTTATCACAGAATCGCCTTCCGCCACCATAGCCGCTGTCAAAAAAGCCAAACCGGCTCTCAGGTCAGGGCTTTCCATGTCTCTTCCCCTTAATTTTGTCGGTCCGTTTATAACGGCGCGATGCGGATCGCAGACAAGAATATTCGCGCCCATTCTATTCAAATCACTTAAATATCCTAACCGATTTTCAAAAACAGTTTCAAAAAGAAGACTCCTGCCGGCCGCTTGCGTCAAAAGAACCGAAAAAGGCGCCTGCAAATCAGTGGCAAAACCGGGATATTCCCGAGTTTTTATATCAACCGGCTTCAAAACGCGCGGCGTTTTTATTAAAAGAGCATCCTTGTCAAATTCTATATTTACCCCGGCATCTTCCAACGCGCGCAAAACAGCCATCATCTGGGAAGGGTCACAATTTTTAATTCTTAAATTTTTACCGCATAGCGCCGCCACCACGGCGAAACTTCCGGCCTCAATTCTATCGGGCGGAATTTTAAAAAACCCATTTTTTAACAAGCGACCGCCCTTAACAACAATCGTATGAGTGCCCGCTCCCTTTATATCAGCGCCAAAAGAATTTAAAAATTCAGCCAAAGAAACTATTTCCGGTTCGCAGGCGCAATTACGCAAAATCGTCACGCCTTTCACCAAAACCGCCGTCATCATCAAAGTTTCCGTCGCCGTGACGCTCGGTAATTTAAGAAATATATCGGCGCCATGAAGCTTATCCGCTTCAAGCAAATAGCTTTTTTTAAAACTGCGCGCTTTTGCGCCCATTTTTTGAAAAGCATCCAAAAAAACATCTATCGGCCTCTTACCTATCACGCATCCTCCGGGATGAGAAAAAGAAACCCTTCCTTCTCTGGCCAAAATCGGGCCCGTTAAAACAATTGAAGCGCGAAATAATTTCGCCGCGTCGGTATTAAGATTTGTTTCCAGGTTTCGGGGAGATTTAAAACGAAACGATCTGTTGCCGATTCTGTCCACGGCCACACCCAAAGACGAAAGCAAATCATTCATTTTAAAAACATCTTCAATCAGCGGCATGTTGCGCAAAACAACATCGCCGCCAAAAAGTATAGAAGCGGCCTGGGCCTTCAAGGCAAAATTCTTGGCGCCCCTAACCGGCAATTCGCCGCTCAAAAACTTTTTCCCGGAAAAACCTTTTACTAGGAATGGCATTGATTTAATCCTAGACTTTTTGGCCATTTTTTGCAAATATTAAAGCATGGCCCTAAAAACTAGAAAAACAATTTTGGCTCTTTGCGTTTTGGCTTTTTTTGCCATTACCATCGTTACGCTGTTATACGGCCAGGGATACAGTTTAGATAACAATTTTCGTATTTCACAAAGAGGCGGACTCTATGTTTCTCTTCCTTTTGATGGCGCGGAAATATTCGTCAACAACAAAAAAGAAAACGCCAGTGGAATGCTCAGCAAAGGTCTTTTTATGTCTAATCTAAAAACGGGTGAATACTCTATTTTGGTTGCCAAAGAAAATTTCTGGCCATGGATTAAAAAACTGGAAGTCAAACAAGGATTAGTGACGGAATCCATGGCAATTTTAATACCAAAAAACCCGCAGGGCGGCATACTGTTTAAGGGAAAATTTACAAAAATCTGGGCTTCTCCCGACCAAAACCTTTTGGTGCTTAAAGAAGAAAGAGGTGACGATTTTCAATTGACTTTTTATCTGCCGGGAAAAAATACTTTTTTGACGACCGACAATTCTCTCGCCAAACAACTGCTTTCGTTCAAAAAAGGCATATCTAATATAATTTGGAGCAAAAATAGTTTTGTATTCAAAAGCGAAAAAGGAACGATAGAGGCCAAGTTCAACCTGGCAGAAGAAATAGTCAGCGCTTCTTATTTTACCGAAAATCTTCCCCAGGTTTCTGATTTTGAAAAATTTGACAAAAAGAAAAATGAAAAAATCTGGTGGGACGATGCCAATAACGAGATTTTTGCTGACTGGCTCAAAAAAGACGCGCTCCCTCCTTATTACATTTGCCCGCCTCAACGGGCAGACGGCCAATCTTGCCAATTACCGGCGCTGATTTTCAAAAGCAATTTCCGCATAAAAAACATAGAGTTTTTCCCGGACAGGAAAGACATAATAATAATGGCAGCGGGCAACGGCATTTATGTGGTTGAAATGGACGGGAGAAGCGAACGTCTTGTTTATCCTATTTATAAGGGCAAAGATCCCACCTTCGCCATATCGACGGAAAAAAATTTCATATACGCGATTGATGACGGCGCGCTAATCAAAATGAGCTTGGAATAAATGGAGCAGTTGAAAAAATACCTAAAGCCCTCCAAGAAGGACCGGCCGAAAAAGAAATCAATCCACACCAGCCGGCACGCCCTGGCGGAAGAAATAGCCGAATATTTCAACGAAACCAAAAATTACAAAAAATATTTGGGTGTTTGCCACCGCTATCCGGAAGAAAAAATAAGGCAATTGTTCGCGGAAATCAAACAAGAAAGCCGAAGAAGTGATAAATTCTCTCCGGTCAAAAAATTTTTTTGGAAATTAAAAGAATTAGAATAAAATGTCTGACAACAAAATAAAAATTTATAAAAAAGGAGAAAAAGTGCTGAGGGAAAAAGCCAAAGAGATTCCCGCTGAAGAAATAAAAAGCAAAAAATTCCAAAATATCATTAAAAAAATGAAAAAAGTCATTGCCGAAAATAACGACGCTTTAGCCGTGGCCGCCCCACAAATCGGAGAAAGCTGGCAAATCACCGTCATTTCCGAATGGACGCTGAACCCCGTGTCGGAAACTCCAAAAACAGAATTTAAAAATATGGTTTTTATAAATCCGAAAATAATAAAAGCCTCTCGAGACAAAAAACTTTTTCCCGAAGGATGCCTCAGCGCCCCCGATCAGTTCGGCGAAGTGAAGCGAGCTGAAAAAGTGAAAGTAGAGGCCTACAATGAAAAAGGAGAAAAATTTACCCGCGGCGCGTCGGGCCTGCTGGCGCAAACCCTTCAGCACGAAATAGACCACCTGAACGGGATTCTTTTCATAGACAAAGCAACTAATTTAACCAAATGATTAACAAAACCCAGCCAAAAATTGTCTTCTTTGGCACGCCGGAATTTTCGGTGAAAATCTTGGAAAGCATGAAAAATGCCGGCTTGGCGCCGGCGCTTATCATAACCGCGCCGGACAAGCCCCAGGGAAGAAAACTTCGGACAAACCCATCGCCAGTAAAACTTTGGGCGCTGAAAAACAAAATCAAAATTTTACAACCAGACAATCTTAAAGATTTAGGATTCAAGATTCAAGAATTAGGAATAACGCCTGACTTATTTGTTGTCGCGTCTTTCGGCAAAATTTTGCCGAAAAAAATTTTGGAAATTCCCAAGCACGAAACCATAAATGTCCACCCCTCGCTACTCCCCAAACTTCGCGGCCCCTCGCCCATCCAATCCGCCATTTTAAACGGCGAAAAAGAAACGGGGGTAACCATTATGCTAATGGACGAAAAAATGGACGAAGGACCAATATTAAAAATCTCAAACCTTAAAAATAAAATCTCAAATCTAACCTACAAAAAATTAGAGGAAAAGCTTGCGGAACTGGGAGGAGAAATGCTCGTAGAAACTATGCCCCGCTGGCTGAATAACGAAATTAAACCGATTCCGCAAAACCATAACAAAGCAACCTATACTAAACTTTTCACCAAAAAAGACGGAGAAATTGACTGGAATGAACCGCCGGAAATTATTGAACGAAAAATACGCGCTCTTGCCCCCTGGCCCGGCGCTTATACTTTTTACAACGGAAAAAGAATAATTATCGCGGCGGCGGAACTGGACGACAAAGGAAAACTCGTCATAAAACGAGTTAAACCCGAGGGCAAAAAAGAAATGGAGTGTACAAACTTATTTTCCCAAAATATTCAAATGCTGGCCGGAAACAAACGTATTTAAAACATCCTGCGAAGCGGCAATTCTTACTGTTTCATCCATCGCCATTATCACAAGGGGAACCAAAACTATAAGCATCAGCGTGCCTAAAACTTTTTCTTTTCTCGGCCAATCTTTCTTTTCCCAAATTTCATACAAAAGCAGCATCGCGTATAAACTGATTGAAAAAGGAATAATCAAAGTTACCAGAAAAACCACGCCCCACAAAAGGTAAGAAAGCCCCAAAAGCGTTCCGGAATTAATAATTGTGTACCAGATAAATTTTAAAGCCAGCCAGACATTGCCGACATAAAACACCGCGAAATACAAAAAGAAAACCAAATACAAAATAGTCAGGGCGGATTGCCAAACCGGCGCGAAATAAAATTTAAAAATACGCCTAATATAATTTTTGTTTACTGATTCGTGTTCCATATTATCTTTTATATAAACCCAGTAATGTTGTTTGGCCCAAAATATGGCCTTCCATGGCTTTTTCAAGATGTTCCTTTCTTGAATCCGGATTAATATTAAGTCTGGTATCCAAAGCATAAAGATTAAACAGATAGCGATGCGCCGAAGCGCCTTTGGGCGGACAAGGGCCGCCATATCCTTTTTCGTCAAAATCGTTAATCCCCTGCATTGCTCCGTCCGGAACAAATCCTTCTTTTATTTCAGTTGTCTCCATTTTAATATTCCAGACAACCCAATGATCAAAAGTAACGCCGCCGATAGCATCGGGGTCCTCCACAACAAGAGCGAAACTCTGCGTGCCTATAGGCGCACTGCCAACAAAAAAAGGCGGACTGACATTGTCGCCATCACAAGTATATTTTAAAGGAATATCGCCCTTGTTATCAAAAGCGTTGCTTCTTAAATCCATATTTGAATGTAAAAATGTTTGTTTATTGCCAGTTAATAATACTTGACCGATATATATAACAGCAAAAAACACCGCTATTACCAGAACAAAAAACAAAAATCTCTGCATTAACGGAAACATATCTTTATTGTTTTATTATACAGTAAAACAAAAAAATACACTAAACTCTGTGGAAAACTACAATATTTTTATTTCGGCCTTACCCAGAATACCTGATATCATTTTAGGAATATCGAAATCCTTTTCTATTTTTTCTGTTATTTTAATGTCCGCTTTGGTGACAGGATGCTTGGGCATAAAAAGCTGGCAGCAATCCTGGTCGGGCATTATTGAAATATCATAAGTTCCAATTTCTCTGGCGATTTTTATGATATCTTCTTTATTAAAACCTATCAGCGGTCTCAAGACGGTCAAATTTACCGACTTGTCAATTACGGAAATATTCTCCATGGTCTGCGAAGCCACCTGGCCCAAACTTTCTCCGGTTGCCAAAGCGCCGGCTTTTTCTTTCTCGGCGATTTTCTCGGACACGCGCAACATCAAGCGTCTGTAAATCACCGTCCTATACGGTTCCGGCGCCTTGGTGGCAATTTCACTTTGCGCTTTGCCGAATGGCAAAAGATACAATTTTGATCCGTATTGATAACTGTTCAAAATCTCAGACAACTCCAGCGCTTTTTGCTGAGAAGAATAATCCAAATAAGGAAAACTGTGAAAATGGGCAAAAACAGCACGGCATCCCCTTTTCATCATCATAAAAGACGCCGCCGGTGAATCTATGCCGCCAGACAAAAGACTCACTATTCTGCCGCTGGAACCAACAGGAAGCCCGCCGACTCCTTTTGTTTTTTCAAAACCGAAAAATATTCTGTCCCGCAATATCTGCGCAAAAACGGTAAATTCAGGATTTTCCAAATCCACCCTGGCGCCGATTTCCCGCGCGACAAAAGCGCCCAACTCGCGATTAATCTCTTCGGAAGTCAAAGGAAAATCTTTGTCGCCCCTTTGCGCGGTTATTCTAAAACTGCTAAATTTTCTATCCGCGATTTCTTTAACCACGGCTTGTTTAAGCGATTCCATATCCGCCGCGCCCGCGCCGGATAAAACAATTTCAAACGCCGGCATAAAATTGGCAATACCGGGAATTTTTTTTAACCGCTCTTCAACTATTGATATCCGATTCCCCGCGGCAAACGTGGGGAATCGGATATCGCACAATAGGCGGCCGGATAATTTTTTGACACCGACATCATCCAAATCTTTTAAAGCAATTTTGATATTCTCCGCCAGTTTGTTAACAAAAAAAGACCGGTTGCCCTTTTTTAAAGCAATTTCGCTGTAATGAATTAGAAAAGACACGCTATTTAATTTCGTAAACCAAAGTAATATTGGAAGTAATTTCCTGAGAACCGGGCTCGATGGCCGAAGTTGCTGACACTTCTCCGCCCAGCCCCTTTGCCGTCGCGATTGAATTATAATACGCTTTCACGCAAACAATGCTCACGACGACAAAAACCAACAAAGAGAAAATAATCACCGCCCCTAAAAAATCTTTTATTTTTTTATTCATTTTTTTATTTAATTAATTTATTACTAATACTTGGGATGATTTTTAAAAAAATCCCAAATTACTTCCGATGCTATTATACCACCGGAATCTTTTTTGTAAAAAGGCTTTATTCCTTCTCCACCGGGCCACACATGGCCTTGGTTTTTAAAAGTAAAAAGAATGACTTCCGTATTGTTTTTGCACCCAAAATAGACTTCTTTGCTGATATCGCCATAAGAAAATTCCTGCGGACCAAGCAGGCAGCCGTTATTTTTTACCCAAAACGAAACGGAGTCTGAAACCGATCTGAATTTCAAATCAAACCACTGAGCATAAAACCGGGAACTGGAGCCGCCGCCAAAAGGAACAACCTCGTCATTTTCTCCGTGGAAAGCAAGAACGGACACAAAACTTTCCGGGTGGCACACGTCTATCGCCATAGAACCCGCCACGGGAGCAATAGCGGCAATTTCATCAGACAATTCGCACCCCAGCCGATAAGCCATCATGGCTCCGTTGGACAATCCGGCAGCATAAATTTCTTTCCGATTTATATTATATTTTTCGCTTAATTTTTCAATAATAGATTTTATAAAAACGACGTCGTCAACGCCGAACGGCGCAACCAAATTGCAGCAATCGCCGGCATTCCAGCTTAAAACATATTCGCTGAACAAGCCGGTGCCGTTTGGATAAACTGCTATAAAATTTTCCCTGTCAGAAATATCATTCATGCCGGTAATTTTCATCGTGATGTCGGCATTAGTGGCAACTCCATGAAGCACAAAAACCAGCGGCAACAAATCATTGGCGCGATAATGCGAAGGAAGGTGGACAATATAACTTCTTGTCAATCCGCCTTGAATTATATACTCTTTCTGGTTGCCTTCTTTATTCAAAACATTAAATGAAAAATTTTCCACAAACCATTGCCTCGCAGAAAAAGACACCGTCACAAGAACAACGGCAAAAAAAAGTTTTAACAAAAAAAGATTTGTTTTTTTAACAATCATACAATTGTTTGCTAAGATTCTGAAATTCGGCCATTTTTTGTCCAAGTTTTTCTGTTTCTCCTCCGGCTTCAAGTTTTTGCACCTCTTCCGACAAACTTTCAAGTCCTTCTTTCACAATTTCTTTTTTTAATTCCTTGGCCAAGTGAGTAATTTCTTTTTCAATGTCTTGAGAACCGCTATAATAAAGCTCGGCCTCAAAAGCCAGTTTTTCTTTTTCCTCTTTTTTGATATTTCTCGCAATCTCCGATATAAACTTTTTAACAATGTCGGGGACAAGGGACTTGTCCCGAATTTTATCAAGAGACTTCCAAAAAACGATACCGGCAAGTTTTTCTTTCAGCAACTGGGACCTTTTAAGAATATTTTTTTTATCCGAATTGCCGCCGGAACGACTGGCTGGAATCTTAATTCTTTTAAGCCCTTCTAAAATTGCCGCTTCTTTAACATCAAGCTGTTTTGCTATTTTTTTTATCCAATGACTCCTCTCTATCTCGCTTTGAATAGAAAAAATATAAGGCAGCACGCTTTTCTCCACCTCCAGCTTAAAACGCCTCTCATCCTCTTTGTGCCTGTCTTTCAAAAACTTTAAATAAAAATCTATTATGTGCTCGTCTTTTTCAACCGCCTCAATCCAGTTCTCAGAATTCTCCAAAATCGCATCAGCCGGATCTTTGCCGGCAAACAAAGAAACGACCCGCACCTCAAAACCATTTTCAAGGCCTAAGGCTATGCTTCTTTTGGCCGCCTGCAAACCAGCCTCGTCATTGTCAAAAGCCATGGAAAGATTGTTTGTGAGCCGCCTGATAACATCCAAATGCTGGAGAGTAAGCGCCGTGCCTGAAACCGCCACCGTGTTCTGCACTCCCGCTTGGTGAGACATTAAAACATCCATCTGCCCTTCCACTAAAACACATTTATCTTTTTTTCTTATCTCTGTTTTGGCGCGGTCAAAGCCATAAAGAATTCTAGATTTGTCATAAAGAATCGTCTGCGGCGTATTGATGTATTTGGCCGAGATTGAGCCTCCCAAAGGAGGTTCGACCTCCTTAACATTAAAAATCCGGCCGGAAAAACCGACGACCCTCCCCGAAGCATCCTTAAGAGGAAACATTATTCTCCCCCTAAATCTGTCGTAATAATCATTTTCTTTTTTTACTGCCAAGCCGACCTTCTCCATTTCGACGGCCGAATAGCCCCGGCCTTTTAAATAATTAAAAAGAAAACGCCATCCGTCCGCCTCGGGCGGAGCAAAGCCAATATTAAAATCTTTTAAAGTTTCATTTTTTAACCCGCGCTTCCAAAGATAGCTCAAGGCATCTTTGTTTTCCGCCAATTTCTTTTGATAAAAAAAAGTTGCTTCTTTCGTCAAATCAAGCAAGCGAATTCTTTCGTTTCTGAATTCCAAATTCTGGCGCGTGAGCGTAACGCCGGCGCGATCCGCCAGAAGCCTGAGCGCTTCCGGAAATTCAACCCCTTCAATTTGTTTTATAAACTCAAAAATATCTCCCCCGCGGTTGCACCCGAAACAATGCCAAATCTCGCGTGTCGGCGAAACATAAAAAGAGGGAGTTTTCTCGGAATGAAAAGGACAACAGGCCCTGTAATTAGCGCCTGCCTTTTGGAGCTTGATACAGGAGCCAACCACATCTTCAACTGTTAGCCGCTGTTTTATTTGTTCAACCGGAGAGGACATATTGTCTTAATTTTATCTCAAAATCGGTCTTGCAACAAACAGAATAATGTGACATACTAAACGCAACTTACATTGAAAATCAAGGAGAAAATTATGTGTGATTTGTGCGGGCTGGATGAAAATAGTTTTTTTGAACAATTATTTAAAAATATAAAAGAAAAAATATCTTTTATATTGGGAGAAAATATTGAAATTGTCGCATTAATTATTCCGCCAAGACTAAGAAAGCCTTCCGGGCAAGAAATTTTGGAAGCAACCGCATCAATGGTTATTTATTTACTAAAACAAAAACACGAAATTTCCGCCGATACAGATGAAATAATAGAAGAAAAAATGACGCCGGAGTATGTTGCCGATTTGCTGGTTCAAACAACAGCGGAACTAGTAAAAAACGTATCCGGGGACAGTAAGGATTATTTGCCTATTTTCTTTTCGGTGTTAAACAGCATTTTAAATCTATTTTTAGAACGATTATCGGGCAAGCCTCCGCCTGTTGATAAAAACGATATTGAAAACATAATAAATCTGGCCGGCGAAATTAATAAACTGCCAATATAAACCAAGGGGAGAAAAACATGGCCGAAATTTTTGATTTTATTGCAGAAAAAGAAAAAAGAAAGCAAGCCGCCAAAAAACAAGGTTGTAGTTGTGATAATCAGTGCCCAGTGGATCCAGTGGGAAAAATGGAAGCAGAAAAAGAATTTATCCGGCAAGTCGCGGAAAAACATACTCAATTTCAAATCGTTGCGACCTTAATTGGTAAAATAAAAAATAAAGAATTGGAAGAAGAAGAAGCCGTAAAACTTATCAGATTTCTAATAACAAACTCCGCCCTTAAAAAAGACGACCTTAATCTTCCACCCGACAACAATCTTGAAAAACGGCTTGAGCTTGAAGAAAAAATTATCGGGCTCAATCTAAGAGAAAATATTTTAGCCCTAAAAACTATTATCTGTGATTCAAGATTAGATTATCGATCGGCCTTATATGTGACCCGAGTCACAAAAGAAATCTACAACATAAGAGCATCTCAAACCCAAATCCCCCCGCCTAGGCGGGGGGATTTTTAATTTCTTCTTCTTTTGTTGGTTTTTTTAAGCTCTCCAAGTCTTTCCTGTAGCCGGTACCGGCCGGAATCAAACGGCCGATTATCACATTTTCTTTCAGCCCCCTCAAAATATCCCGCCTCCCCTCTGTGGCGGTAGTAATAAGAACTCTGGCTGTATCCTGAAAAGAAGCCGCAGAAAGAAAACTGGACGTGGACAAAGAAACTTTACTTATCCCCATGAGTAGCTGTTTCGCTTCAGCCTCCCGGCCGCCAGACTTCTTAACGCGCTCGTTTTCTTCCAAAAGAATCGCTTTTTCCACAATTTTATCTTGATTTAAAATCGTATCCCCCGGCGATTTAATCCTGAAACGGGCAAACATCTGGCGAATAATAATTTCCAAATGCTTACTGCTTATAGACACGCCCTGTATCGCGTAAACCCTGACCACCTCTTTTAAAATATAATCTTGCGCCGCCTCCCCGCCGGCAACTTTAAAAAGTTCCTGCACGTCAATCATACCATCTGACAAAGGTTGCCCCGCCGTTATTTTCTGCCCGGCGCCGACAATAATTCTTTTTCCAAAAGGAACAATATATTCTCTGCTTTCTGTTTTTTTGCCTGTTTTTTCCCGCTCATCGGGCAGCAATGTAATAATTTTATCCCCATTATTTTCCTCTTTAATTTTTAAAACCTCTCCGTTAAACTCGCTGATAACGGCCGAATTAACGGGCGTTCTCATTTCAAAAAGCTCTTCAACGCGAGGCAAACCCAAAGTAATATCGCCTCCCTTGGTGGCAACACCGCCCGTATGAAAAGTGCGCATTGTAAGCTGAGTGCCCGGCTCGCCGATAGCCTGCGCGGCAACAATGCCCACCGCCTCGCCCATTTTTACCAATTGATTAGCCCCCAGGTCATACCCGTAACATTTTTGGCAAACACCCCATTTTGACCGACAGGACAAAGGTGACCTTACATAAATTTCTTTCGCACCGGATCCATCAATCAATTTGGCGTCTTCAATTGTAATCAAGTGCCCGGGCTTAAATTTATCCAACGATTTCAATTCTTTAATAAGCACTCGGCCTCTTATTTTTGAAAAAAAACTTTCTCCCAAAGAATCTTCGTCCGGACGTTTTATTAAAAAACCTTTTTTATCTTTACAGTCGCTTTCCGTAATAATGACGTCTTGCGCCACATCAACCAGCCGCCTTGTCAAATAACCCGCTTTGGCTGTCTTTAAAGCCGTGTCGACGGTGCCTTTTCTCGCGCCGTGAGTTGAAATAAAATACTCCAAAACGCTTAACCCTTTTTTATAAGAAGAACGGATCGGAAAATCTATAATTTTTCCGGCCGGGTTTGAAACAAGGCCTTTCATTCCCGCCATCTGGTTTATCTGCCCCCAAGAACCTCTGGCGGCGCAAGAAACCATGCTAAAAACAGGTCCGAATTCTTCCAGCCCCAGAGGAACAAGTTCCTCAATTTTTGTCTTTGCTTCCTGCCAAATTGCCACTGATTTCTGATAGCGTTCATCTGAAGACAGGAGCCCTTCTTCATATTGCTTGTAAACTTCCCTCTCTCTGCTTTCGGCATCTTTCAATATTTCCGGCTTCTCTTCCGGCTCGCGCAAATCCCCCATCCCCCAGGAGATGCCGGATTTTGTCGCATACTCATAACCAAAAGACTTTATTTTATCCAAAATCGGAGGAGCGGCGTCAACGCCAAGCCGCGCGATCAAATCCTGCACTGTTTGCGCCAGTTTCTTTTTATTAAATTCCTCATTTATAAAACCAAGCTCGGAAGGCAATACGCTATTAAAAAGCAATCGCCCCACGGTCGTTTCAATAATGCCTTCTTTAAAAGACTTAAATTTTTTAGAACCTTTCACAAGAACCTTGACCAATGCCTGCAAATCTACGAACCCGAAATCATAAGCGTTAATGGCCTCGTTGGGACTTGAAAAATATTTCCCTTCGCCTTTCGCCTCTTTTCTTATCCTGGTCATAAAATAACAGCCCAAAACAATATCCTGCGACGGATTCACCACCGGCTCCCCTGTCCTCGGTATCAAAAGATTTTTAACGGAAGCCATAATCTCTCTTGCCTCTTCCTGCGCTTCCTTGCTCAACGGAACATGAACCGCCATTTGATCGCCGTCAAAGTCGGCGTTAAAAGCGGAACAAACAAGAGGATGCACTTCTATCGCTTTGCCACCTATAAGAATCGGCCTGAAGGCCTGAATGCCTAAACGATGAAGCGTCGGCGCGCGGTTCAAAAGAACGTGCTTGTCTTTGATAACATCTTCCAAAATTTCCCAGACGTCATCGGTTTTTTCGTCTATCAGCCGATTGGCGCCGCGGATATTGTACGCCAATTCTTTTTTAATAAGCTTGGAAATAACAAAAGGCCGGAAAAGTTCAAGCGCCATGTGTTTTGGAAGACCGCATTGGTCCAGTTTTAACTCCGGCCCGACAACAATCACGGAACGACCCGAGTAATCAACGCGCTTGCCCAAAAGATTCTGCCTGAACCGACCCTGTTTCCCGCGCAGCATATCCGCCAAAGATTTGAGAGGCCTCTTTTGCCACTGGCTCAAAGCGGCGCCCTGCGCGCGCCTGATAGAATTATCCACCAAAGCGTCAACCGCTTCCTGAAGCATTCTTTTTTCATTCTTAACAATAACCGACGGGGCATTCAGATCCAAAAGTTTCTTCAAGCGATTATTGCGGTTCAAAACCCTGCGGTACAAATCATTAACATCGGAAGTAGCGTGCCGACCTCCATCAAGCTGAACCATCGGCCTCAACGCGGGGGGCATAACCGGAAGAACGCTCAAAAACATCCAATCCGGCCTTATGTTTGACTTATTCATTAACTTTACAAAAGCGCTTCTTTTAAGAATTTTTTTGCGATTTTGCGGACTGGCATCTTCATATTCTTTTTCCAACCGTTTTGCCAAATCTTCTAAATTGATGTTTTTGCATATATCGTATAAAATCTCGGCGCCGGAACCAGCCTCAAAAACCTCGCCATATTTCAAGCTCAACCGCCTGTAAGCCGTTTCATCTAAAACTTTATGCAAAACTATAGTTAGCAATTCTTTCTCGGCCGCAGACAGCGCGTTTTTTAAATTAGTTTTATCTTCTTTTGAAGAAAGATTTTTAGATTTAATTTTATATTCTTTTTTGAAAGCGGAAAAAATTTCATTTTTCGCTTCTTCATTCACTTTTGTGACTATATATCCGGCGAAATAAATAACTCTTTCCAAATCGGCTATGGACATATCCAGAAGCATGCCGATTCTTGACGGAATTCCCCGCAAAAACCAAATATGGGCAACGGGGACCGCCAAAGAGATGTGCCCCATTCTTTCGCGCCTGACAACGGAACGAGTTACTTCCACGCCGCACTTCTCGCAGACAATCCCTTTATACCTGATTCTCCTGTATTTTCCACAATAACATTCATAATCTTTTTCAGGGCCAAAAATGCGCTCGTCAAAAAGCCCCTCCCGCTCTGGCCGCTGAGTTCTGTAATTTATCGTTTCCGCCTTGGTAACCTCGCCGTGAGACCAGGATAAAATATTCTCGGGAGACGCGAGCTTTAAAGTTATTGAATCAAAATCTGTTGTTTTAGTATTCATCTTCTTTTTCTCTTTTTTCTAAAACTACATTTAACGCCAAACTTTTTAATTCATTCACTAAGACATGAAAAGACGCCGGTATGTTTGGATGCCTGAAATCCTCGCCTCTGACAATCGCGTCAAAAACTCCGGTTCTTCCAAGCACATCGTCAGATTTTATAGTAATCATTTCCTGTAAAGTATGGGCGGCTCCATAACCTTCAAGCGCCCAAACTTCCATTTCCCCAAAACGCTGACCGCCGCCCTGCGCTTTGCCCCCCAATGGCTGCTGAGTAATAAGAGAATAGGGGCCGATTGACCTCATATGAAGCTTGTCTTCAACCATGTGGGTCAATTTAAGCATATAAATCTGGCCAACCGCCACCTCTTGTTCAAATCGCTCGCCTGTTCTGCCGTCAAAAAGCTTAACTTTTCCCTTTTTGGGCAAACCGGCCGCTTCAAGTTCATTGCCTATCTCTTCCTCCGTAACGCCGGCAAAAGGAGGGGTGATAGCCTGATAATTTAAACGCTCCGCCGCCCATCCCAAATGGGTTTCCAAAATCTGGCCTAAGTTCATTCTCCCCGCAACACCCAATGGGTTTAAAATAATATCAACAGGGGTGCCGTCTTCCAGATACGGCATATCTTCTACCGGAAGAACTTTGGAAATAACTCCTTTGTTGCCGTGGCGGCCGGCCAATTTGTCGCCGACGGAAACTTTTCTCAATTGCGCCAACTCTATTTTAATTTCCTTTATCACGCCCGTTTCAAGTTTATCGCCTCTGTCCCTGGAAAATATTTTAATGCTGATTACCCGACCGCTCTTTCCATGCTCCAAACGAAGAGAAGTATCTTTGACTTCGCGCGCCTTCTCTCCAAAAATCGCCCTCAGCAATCTTTCTTCCGGCGTCAGCTCAACTTCTCCTTTTGGAGAAATTTTTCCAACCAATATGTCGCCCGCTTTCACTTCGGCGCCTATACAAATAATTCCATCTTCATCCAAATTTTTCAATTTTTCTTCCCCGACATTCGGAATATCATAAGTCGTAATTTCAGGGCCTAATTTAGTATCGCGCACCTTGACGGAAAACTCCTCAATATGAACAGAAGTAAAAACATCCTGCTTAACCAGACGGCGGGAAATAATTATGGCATCCTCAAAATTAGAGCCGAACCAGGAGAAAAAAGCGACCAAAATATTTTTTCCAAGCGCCAATTGGCCGCCCTGCGTAGAGCTCGCGTCAGCCAAAACATCGCCTTTTTTGATTTCTTCTCCAACGTCAACGGCCGGCCTTTGGTTTATTAAAGTAAAATCATTTGACCTGATAAAATTTACCAATGAATATTCATCTTCTCCAACAATAATTTTCCTGCCGTCAACATATTTTACCTTGCCGCTATTCTTCGCAATAATAAGCCGGCCGCTGTCGCGAGCCGCCTTCTCTTCCCAGCCGGTCGCCACATAAGGCGCTTCGGGATTAAGGCAAGGCACAGCCTGTTTCTGCATATTTGAGCCCATCAGCGCCCTGTTGGCATCGTCATGCTCCAAAAAAGGAATCAACGAAGTGGCAACGCTGAAGGCCTGCTGGTGAGAAACATCTATAAAATTTATCTTGTCGCGAGAAACAATGCCCGGCTGAAGGCCAATCCTCGCTTCAACCTGATCATCAAGCAGTTTTCCTTTCTTGTCATAATTAACGCTGGAATGGGCTATATTATATTTGCTTTCCTCAAAGGCATCCAAATAAACTACTTCGTTTGTAATTTTCCCTTTTTCAACTCGGCGGTAAGGCGTTTCCAAAATCCCATATTCATTAATGCGGGCGTAGGAAGAAAGATGAACAACTAAACCAATGTTGGGGCCCTCGGAGCTTTCAATCGGACAAATACGGCCATAATGCGACGGATGAACATCGCGGACTTCAAACCCCGCCCGTTCGCGAGTCAAACCGCCCGGTCCCAACGCGGACAATCGGCGCAAATGTTCCAGTTCCGATAAAACATTTTCCTGGGCCATAAATTGAGAAAGCTGATTGGTGGCAAAAAACTCTTTCACTATCGCCGAAAAAGGACGAGCGTTGATAATCTTGCTCGGCGTCGCCAATTCTGCGTCTTCGGTGGACATCCTGTCCTGAATCGCTTTTTTCATTCTCGCCATACCGACACGCAAACGATCCTGCAGCATCTCGCCGACGGTTCTTATTCTCCTGTTCCCCAAATGGTCAATATCGTCGCGCTGAGCGCTTGGGTCGTCATTCATTCTTATGATTTCAGTTATTATAGCCACAAAGTCATCTTTTGAGACAATTCTTTTTTCGTTCTTTATATTATTCAGGGGCAAACCAAGCCGCTGATTGATCTTGTATCTCCCAACCAAAGACAAATCATACCTGTCCTCGCTGAACATGGCCTCAAGCAAATCTCGGGCGTTGCTCGCGGTCGCCAATTCTCCCGGCCTAATGCGCTTAAAAATTTCAATAAAGGCCTCGTCGGAATTTTTTGATTCATCTTTTTCAAGCGTATTTTTAATATAATCAATGTCCCCCAGTTTTATATGACTGAAAGCTTTTTTAATTTCTTCATTCGTGGATAAGCCGAAGGCGCGCAAAAACGCCGTGGCCGCCACCTTTCTTTTCCTGTCAATCCTCACATAAAGCGCGTTGTCCGATTCCGTTTCTATTTCTATCCAAGCCCCCCGGTTCGGTATTATCTTGGCTCCGAAATTTTTCTTTCGCCTGAAAACATTCATCGTAAAATAAACACCAAAAGAGCGCGCCAGTTGAGAAACTATAACGCGCTCCACTCCATTTGTAATAAAAGTGCCGTGGTCTGTCATTAACGGCAAATCGGCCAAAAAAATTTCCTGTTCTTTTTCTTCTTTGGTTATTTTGTTTTTGAGGCAGACAACGACTTTAAGAGGCGCCTCGTAAGACATGCTGTGAGTCTTGGCGCGATACTCGTCGCACTTCGGTTCGCCGATGGAAAAATCAACAAACTCCAAATCAAACTCTTTCTCGCTGTAATCTTTAATGGGAGAAAATTCTTTAAATAATTCTTTAAGCCCTTCATTTTTAAACCAATTAAAAGAATTGAGCTGAATGTCAACAAGGTGGGGCGCCTCGGCAAAAGGTTCTTTATATTTCGAAAAATATTTTTTCTCGCGAATTTTTTGCATAAGCATAAGTTACCTTGCTGTCTAAATCGAAGTTATATATTTACGAAAAAACAAATTAGTACCAAAAAACCCCATTTCGCTTAATTTAATGGGCCAGTTTTTAAATATTATATTATTGAAATTTTGGGGTGGAAAACACCTTAAATTTAATATTATACCCTTAAATCAAAAAGCGCAAACTAAAAACTGTTGATAACTAACGTAGCATTCCGCCCAAAAAATGTCAACCCCGCCATTCGGCGGGGTTTATTTTTACGAAAATCGATATCTAAAAGTCCAAGCTTGGCAAATCATCGAGAGACTCCAAGAAAAAATCAGGTGAACAATCAAGAAAGTCTTTTCTTTCACTTAACCCATGCTCCCAAACTACGGCGGCGGTTTTTATTCCGGCCGCCCTGCCAGCCTTGATATCTGTCGGATGGTCCCCAACAATAACAGCTTGATCTTTTTGAAATCCGGTTTCAACCAAAATCAGATTTATTCCTTCGGGATCAGGTTTAAGTTTCTTAACATCCTTGGCCGCCACAATAATTTTAAAAAGGCCCAGAACGTTTTTCCCCAACATTAAAATCCTGCTTCTGTGCCCGTTTGTCAAAATAGCCAACTGGCATTTCTTTGATAATTTTTTCAAAATTTCCTCAACCCCGGAAATACATACGGAGTATGGGGCATAAACATTATTGAAAATTTTATTTAAAAACTCTGAATTTTCAATTCCCCATTTTTTCCTGTTTTCTTGCCAATCGGTTGAATACAATTTGAAACTTTCAAGATCGGGAAAAAAATCTCGCCAGTCTTTTCCGGCGTGGAAAAGAACTTGCTTGTTGGCCTCAAAAAGTCCTTTCCAAGAAACAGTGACCAACACTCCATCAAAATCAAAAATAATTAGTTTTTTTGGTTCCAGTGCTGGTAAATAAACTATCCTAGACTCCCAGGACAAATACTCGCCACAACTCGGGCATTTGGCCGAGCCGCCATAGGCTACACAACCACAATGAGGACATCGAACTTGTTTTTCTTTTGCCATCCCATTTCCTTTCTTGCCTTAAACTAATTTTCAAAATGCAATTTCACCAACAATAACACAGTCTCCCACAAAATGCAAATGATTGAAGTTGAACTTCAATCATTTTAGAAATGGGTTGGTTTTTCGCTCCTCGCCTATCGTCGTCCCCGGCCCGTGGCCGGGATAAACCTTAAAGTGATCAGGATATTTCATTATTTTAGCCAACGATTTTTTAATTTGTTCGTAATCTCCGCCAGGAAAATCCGTCCGGCCGATGGAATTTTTGAAAAGAGTGTCACCGGAAAAAATAACCCCCTCTTTTTCATTCACCAAACAAACGCCGTCCGGCGTATGCCCCGGCGTTTTTATAATTTCCAATCCATCGACCTCGGAGGTCGATGGGGACATAAGCTTAATTTGGAAATGATTTTTTATTTCTTCCAGCGCGCCGACGTGGTCAAAATGGGCATGGGTCAACAAAATTCCTTTCGGCCTCAAATCATTTTCTTCCGCGACTTTAATAATTTTCTCCGCGTCGTCGCCGGGGTCTACAATAACCGCCCTTCGGCCCTGCTCCCCTCGACTCCGCTCGGGGTAAACCACAATATAACAATTTGTTTCCAGTGGTCCAACTATGATTTGATAAACTTTCATACACAAAATTATACCGTGATTTTTAAAAATAATAAAAGCGAAGACCAAGAAAAAAATTTGTATACATTTACTACGATCGTAGTATTTATATACATTGAAAATTTTTATCAAATTATCTCAACACAAACCAAATTCCTTTTTCAGCCATTTATCGTTTTCTATTCTATCAACTACCATATATAAAACGTCCTTGCCGATTTGAAGATGAGATTTCAACATTATAACCACTTCTTCACATTCATAAGGATATACCCAAACGCTTTTTTGAAGATTAAAAAAACCTAAATTAATTAATTCTTTTCTCAAGCTATCTCTAATATATCTTCTGTTTTCTTTAATATCAAAAATGATGACTCGCCATTTGTTATCCCATTTGGACGGCTTCTTTATCTTAATTTCTTGCAGCTGATATTTTAACAATTTTTCTTTTCCTTTCTCGGTAAGTCGAACAAAGGTTTTTCCATTCTTGCTTTCAAATTTTATCAAACCTTGCTGTTTCAATCTGCCGATACAAGTTTTTATATACCAAGCACTGTTATATTTTCTTTTCTTGTTTGGATAAAACATTTCTATACATTGCACGGCATTTGGCGCCAAGGCGGCCACACTTAAAAGTCCGGCAGTAGCCACAATGCCTAAAATAATTTTGCTCACCATTATTTTAGTTTCTTTTTTCATTTCTATTTTTTATATATACGTATGCTACGATCGTAGTATACGTATATTATTTCTTTTATGTATATTGTTTCTTTATTACTTATCTTCTGATTTAAATTTCTTTTTTTCTCGTTCCTGCGCCTTTCTGATTTTTTCGGTCAGATATTCCTGCCTGGTTATTTTTTCTCCCCCTTTTTCTTTTCTCTTTTTTTCTTTTAGCACCCCTTCTCTTTCTTTATGATACAATTCTTTTTCTGCCTCGCGTTTTATTCTCTCCTCTTCCAATTTTTTTTCCCAATCTTCAAACTTTTCCATTCTTTTGCTGCCAATTATACCAAGTGACCAATAAAGGACTGGCCAGGAACAACGAAGAATAAGTCCCGAAAATAATTCCCAAAATAAGAGTCAGAGAAAAATACCGCGTGGCCTCTCCGCCGAAAAAAAACAATGAAGCTAATACCAAAAGAATTGCCAAACTGGTTTTTATAGACCGGCCTATCACCTGCCCCAGACTTCTCTCAATGCCGTCTTCAAAAGAATTTCCAATTCCCTTTTTCAAATTCTCGCGAATTCTATCAAAAACAACTATCGTGTCATGAACCGAAAAACCAAGAATTGTCAGCAATGCCGTAACAAAAAGAATATCCACTTCCACATGATAAAAATGACCCAGCGCCGCAAAAACTCCGGTTGGAATTGTCACATCATGAACAAGAGCAACGATGGCGATAACTCCGTATTTCCATGAAGCCACCGGCCGCCCGGCTTTTCTGAAGGCCCAAGCAATAAAAATGACGATCATTAAAATAACCAAAAAAATCGCGGTCCAAGCCTTTCTAGCAAGTTCCTGGCCGATAATCGGGCCAATGGAGTCAAAACGCTTTTGGGTAGCATCACCCAAAGACTGAAGTAAGACTTGGTGTTCCTCTTCTGTCAAATCACGCGTCCGCAAAAGTAATCCTTTTTCACCAAACGGCTGGACTGAAATATTCCCCAACCCCAAACCGCCAACCGCTTCTTTCACGATTTCTACCGACGGACGAACTTGCTCGCTTGCCTCGCCGGCAGGCAGGTATTCAACCTCCAAAAGGGAACCGCCGGTAAAATCTATGGCTAAATTCAGTCCCCAAATTATAAAAGCCGCCAAACTAATCGCTACCAATATTCCTGAAATTATATAAAATATTTTGCGATGCTTAATCATTTTATTATTTTATTCCCAATAAAATTTTTGATAATTTCCCTTCCCCCTTCAAATTCACTGCCGCCAAAAAAGTTCTTGTCACCGTGTAAGAGGAGAATAAACTTATTAAAATACCGGTTCCAAGAGTCAAGGCAAACCCTTTTACAATACTTGTCCCGAACCAAAAAAGAATAATCGCCGTGATGAGTGTAGAAATATTTGAATCCCTGATAGAAGTCCATGCGCGGGCAAATCCTTCTGGAATAGCAGAACCAAGATTTTTGCCTCCCCGCAATTCTTCTTTTATCCGGTCAAAAATAAGAATATTGGCGTCAACAGCAACCCCAACTGAAAGTATGAACCCGGCGATGCCGGCGGCGCTTAATGTAACCGGTATTATTTTAAAAAACATTAAAACTACCGAAGCGTAAATTGCCAAAGCCAAAACAGCCGCGACTCCTATAAATCTGTACCAAAAAAGCAAGAAAAGCGCCACTGCCAAAAATCCTATCACGCCGGCGTAAACACTTTTATGCAAAACTTCTTCGCCCAACGAGGCGCCTACGCTCTGCTGGGAAATAAGTTCAATGGGGATAGGCAGAGCCCCGGAATTAAGCCGCTGAACCAAAGTCTTAGATTCTTCCGAAGTAAAATGACCGGTGATTTGCGCATGTCCGCCAGTAATTTCTTCGCGAACATTCGGAACACTGATAGGCGCGCCATCCAAATAAATCGCCAATGGCTTGCCAACATTTTCTTTCGTAATCTTGGCAAAAAGATCACCGCCTTCACTTGTGAATTCCAAAGATATTTCCGGCTCAAAAGTCGTTTGATTAAAATTCAAAGATGCTTTTTTAAGAAACCTGCCGGTTAATTGCGTAGCAATAAAATAGGGATCTTCGTACAAACGCTGGCCGTTTTTTTGATCTGCCAAAATCGCGTCGCTTTCTTCTTGCAACCGCTGGGTTTTAAATTCCAAGTATGGAGTTTCCCCAATGAGTGCAACAGCCCCGCTTATATCTTTTATGCCCGGCAATTCCACAATAAGCCGATTCTCTCCTCCCTGCTGTTGAATTTGAACGATCGGTTCCGTAACGCCGAACAAATTGACTCGGCGTTCAATAACATCGCGAAGGCCGGACATTGAGGTATTTATTTCGTCCTTGCCGACAACCGACGTGTCGGCGCGATAAACCAAATGGATGCCGCCCTGAAGATCCAGTCCCAACCTGAAAGGCACTTCGGGCGAAAATCCTTTCAAGCTGTCTGGCAAAAACGTTGCCGCATCAAAATAGGCGGCAAAAAAACCCAAAAGTAATAAAAATATCGCCAAAAAACGTGTCTTAACCATTGATTTATATAATAACGAAAAATCCAAAAATGGCAATACAAAAAAGCATTATGTGGGATATCCGATTCCCCACAAGTACCGCCTAATCAATAATATATTCTTTTATATCACCAAAGCTGGCTTTCTTCTTGCAAGACACCAGAAACTCATCATACTCGTTATAATCTTTGCAATCTGTCCACCTATATGACTCCAAAAATTTCTTGGCCTTGCGCCAATTTTTTAGACCAGCCTCTTTCCAGCCCGGCTCTATGATATCCAAAGGATTCAAATAAACATACTGCTTAAGATAATTTAAATACGCATCTCTATCAATTAAAACCGCTTTAAATTTGCCCTGAAACAAAACTCCGTTTCGTTCATATTTTTGATTAAAATAATTAGTATAACCAATTCCCATTTTTTGCATAAACCTGGAAACGCCCCAATCTTCTATTTGTCTTAAAATAAAATGAAAATGGTTTGGCATCAAACAAAAAGACACAATTTCCACAAGCGGCTCTCTGTCTACAATTTTGTGGGATATCCGATTCCCCACATCTATGGTGTTTCCGCTTACGCTGACTCTACGAAAAAGATTAATAGAAGAATTTTTATCGTTAAAATCTTTTATACTGTAAAAAAATCTTCGATAATCTTTATTATTAAGAAAAACCTTGCGTTTATCCACGCCACGATTATAAACATGGTAAAAACAATCATTTGCAAATCTAGGCCTTTTCATTAGTTAACATTATACACGTATTTTCACTCAAGAAAAGTCTATCTGTGGGATATCGGATATCCCACAGATACTATTCAACCGTAACCGATTTGGCAAGATTACGAGGTTTGTCCGGATCAAAACCGCGCAGAACCGCCATATAATAAGCAAAAAGCTGAAGCGGCACGGCGGCCAAAACAGGATTAAGCATTTCAATTGTTTTAGGAATATAAATTACGTCGTCGGCGATTTTTGCAATATCCTCGTCCCCCTCCGCGGCAATGGCTATTATCGGGCCCTTTCTGGCTTTTATTTCCTCGAGACTAGAAATCATTTTGGGGTAAGTGTGGGAAATCGGATTTCCCACAATGGCGAGGGTTGGAAAATTCTTATCTATAAGCGCGATTGGCCCATGTTTCATTTCACCGGCCGCGTATCCTTCCGCATGTGCGTAGGAAATTTCTTTCAGCTTTAAGGCACCCTCAAGCGCCGCGGGATAATTATAGTTCCTGCCAAGATATAAAAAATTATCGTACTTATTATATTTACGAGCCAGTCGCTGAATTGCTTTTTCATTTTTTAAAATTTTCTTAACTTGAAACGGCAAAAGATTTAATGCTTTAATTGCTTCCTGCGATTTTCGCTTTGACAAAAACAGAGCAAACAAAGCAAGTATCGCGACCTGCGAAGTAAACGCCTTGGTGGAAGCGACTCCAATTTCCGGTCCGATATGATTATACACGCCGGCGTCAGTCAGGCGCGCAACCGAAGAACCGACAGTATTAACTATCCCCAGCACAAGATTTCCTTTTTGTTTGGCAAGATTAATGGCTGCCAGCGTGTCCGCCGTTTCCCCCGACTGGGAAACAGCCAAAACCGCGGTGCTTTTATTTAAAACCGGATTGCGATAACGAAACTCCGACGCCAACTCAACCTCTGTCGGAATACCGGCATAATTTTCAAACATATATTTGCCCAGCATGCCGGCATAATAAGCAGTGCCGCAAGCAGTTATAATTATTCTCTCTATATTTTTTACCTGCCTGCCCAGCACTTCCAATCCGCCAAGTTTAACTCGGCCTTCTTTCTCTATAAGCCTGCCCCTTAAAGAATCTTTGATTGACTCGGGTTGATTATGTATTTCTTTCAACATAAAATGCTTGAACCCCTCTTTTTGAGCTTTTTCCGTGTCCCAGTCTATTTTATCAATTTTTTTCTGCCTGGCCTTTTTTGAAAAATCACAAAACAAAAACGAATCCGGCGTTAAAACCGCGACCTCGTCATCGTCCAAATAAACCACTTTTTTGGTATACTCCGTCAAGGCCGAGGCATCGGAAGCTAAAAAATGCTCGCCGTTTCCAAGCCCGATAATAAGCGGCGACGAACGGCGAGCGGCGACAATTTTATTCGGATCCAGCGCGCTGATAACGGCGACGGCAAAAGTGCCTTTCACGTGGCACAACGCCTGAATAAGCGCGTCTTCAAGAAGAGTATTTTTTTGCAAATAACGCTCCACAAGGTGAGCCAAAACTTCCGTGTCTGTGTCTGATGAAAATTTATGGCCCTCCCGCCGGAGAACCGTTTTTAAAAATTGATAGTTTTCTATAATGCCATTATGAACAATAAAAATTTTCTTTCCACAATCACAATGCGGGTGGGCATTTTTTTCAGAAGGAACGCCGTGAGTAGCCCAGCGCGTGTGAGCAATAACACAATTGGAAGAAAAATCTCTTCCTTCAATTTTTGTTTCCAAATTTTTGACCCGTCCGATTGTTTTCTCGCAAAAAACTTTAAATGAGCGAGGTTGAACCTCGCTCATCAAAGCAAAACCGACTGAATCATAACCGCGATACTCTAACTGCCCCAATCCCTTAATCGCCACATCAATGGCGTTTTTGTTTTTGCCTATATAACCAATTATTCCACACGCCAAATATAACAAAAACTAACAAAAAAAGGTTTTACTTTTTAAGCTCCTAAAAATTCCACGAGCGTATTTTCCTGCAACGCGCCTTGAGAATGTTTTCTAAACCCCATTAAAATGCCGAGACCGGCAAAAATAGTAACCATATACGACCCGCCGTAGCTCAAAAACGGCATACTAAGGCCGGTGATTGGCAAAACGCCAATATTCATTCCTATATGCAAAACAAAATGAGCCATTAAAAAAACTGAAAGCCCCATCGCGAAAAATTTTTCAAAATTAAACTGGGCGAGATAAGCGTTTCTTAAAATGCGCCATATTAAAACACCGAAACAAGAAAAAATTATCAAAACTCCGACAAAACCCCACTCTTCGGCAAAAGCGGCAAAAATAAAATCCGTCCTGTGTTCCGGCAAAAAATTTAACCTGCTCTGCGTGCCGTAACCGATTCCTTTCCCCCAAATCTGACCGGAGCCGGCGGCTATCATTGATTGCAAAGCGTTGTAGCCGGCGCCCTGCGGATCGCCAAGCGGATTTAAAAAAGTCATAATCCTGGCCTTCTGGTACGGCTTGAAAACAAAAAACCAACTCGCCGCGAAAAGCAAAACAAACACCAGCAAAACCAGCAAGAGATGCTTCTTGTTTATGCCGGAAACCGTTACCATTCCGAGCCAAATTAAAACAAAAACAACGGCCGAACCAAAATCAGGCTGAAAAATTATCAGCGCGGCCGGAATGGCGGCGTAAATACCGGACACAAAAATATGTTTGAAATTCGCGATATCTATATGCCGGCGGCTAAAATATTTCGCCAATATCAAAATCAATAAAAGTTTAATGGGTTCAGACGGCTGTATGGAAAAAAAGAAAAAATCCAGCCAGCTTGACGATCCCCTCACAAGCTTGCCAAAAACCAGTAAAAAACCCAGAACAACCAGCGCAAAAACAAATAAAACCAGAAGCAAACCGCTTGTTTTCAAAAAACGCCAATCAACCCGGCTAAAAACAAAAAAAACAAACAAACTTACGGCTATCCAAACAATTTGACGATTAAAACAATAATCCCCTCCCTCGCCCACAAACGGTCTCATTGTAATTAATCCCGCTCCCAAAAGCGGGATAAGCGAAACAAACAGCGTCCAATCAAACTGCTTCATTAATTTGTTAAATCCACCCTTGTAAAAATTTTATTAGAAACAGGCTCAACCGCAAAAGGATAAGACCAGGTAAAAAACGCGTCTTGGCTTCCTTCGGCTTCTATAAAATCTAATTTAGTGGAACTTACCGCCACCGCGTTTTCATTCTCATCGTATAAAACTGCCGCCGCTTGAATTTCTTTTATTGAAAAAGGCGACTGGTTAAGAAGCCGGGCGCGCAAAAACGGAAAAGGCGTATTGGAAAAACTTTTTTCAGAAATAACAATAGTTGATTTTGATTCGCCCAAATATTTCCAGACGGAAAGATTTTCTATTTCCACAAAAGAGCGCGCCGCCTGCCTTTGACCCGTTTTTATATCATTGGCAAAAATCAAAAATTTATCATGGGGATTTAAAAATGTCTGACCCTCCTTTACGGCAACAAGGACATTGTCAGAATCGTAAATTTTGAAAGTATATTTAAAAAACGGGAGACCGTAAAAAAGATTGGGGTTTTCCACTAAAGCAGCCGCGTCATAAACTCCTTCACTGGTCTTGAATACCCTTGACCATAAAACAACGACATCTTTTGGGTTAACGACGCACGGAACACACGGACCTCCGCAATCCACTCCATCCTCCTGCTGGTTTTGGCGGCCGTCAGAGCAAGTCGCTTTGGGCCAAGATAAATATAATAAAAATAAAACGGCGCCGCCGACGACAATCAAGGCCAGCAGAAAAAAATGCAGTTTTTTCTTCGCGCGCCAATCCAAAATAGCCATCATAAAAACATTATATCCAATAACCTGAAATAAAAAAAGCCCCCTGATTACGTTCGGGGGCTTTATAATTTGGAGCGGGATACACAAGCTTTCCTGGCTTGTGGCTCACACGCCGCAGTTGTGTGGCAGCAACTTCCTCTCCCGCATAAAATAAATCAAATTCTTAGAACCGGCGACTAGCTACTCTCCCCATTACGAGTACCATCGCCGCTACCATGCTTAACTTCTGAGTTCGGAATGAGATCAGGTGTTTCCATGGCGCCGAATCGCCGGATTTAAAAATTCAATTTAAAACAAATTGTACATAAGTAAGAGGGTAACCGGGTCATTAGTACTCTTCAGCTAAATACGTTGCCGCACTTACACTTTGAGCCTATCAACGTAGTCATCTTCTACGGACCCATTGATTCCTAATCTTGGAGTAGGCTTCCCGCTTAGATGCTTTCAGCGGTTATCCTTTCCCGACATAGCTACCCAGCAATGCTCCTGGCGGAACAACTGGTACACCAGAGGTCAGTTCTTTCCGGTCCTCTCGTACTAGGAAAGAGTCTCCTCAAGAATCGACGCCTGCAGTAGATAGGAGGCCAACCTGTCTCACGCATGCTATCACTTATTACTAAGTGCATGGACTATACCACTATCCCGCATTTGTACGGGACAATCGACGTGTAGTCTCTACGGGGCTAATAATTTTTTTCTTTTTTTTGAATAATTCAACTCTCTGAATCTATCTACATTCTTGGCTAATTTAATAAATTCTTTTTCTGTCTTAATTAGTTTCTTTCTGTCTAAAACTTCTAGCATTAATTGAGCCTGTTTTTGTTTAAGATGTAGAAAATTCCTCGTATTTTCAATAATTAAACGTATTGATTTCTCGTCTCCAATAACCCATTCTGTTATTCCATCTTTTCTGTCTCGCAAATAACCAATCTTATAAATTTTTTGCAATTTTTCAATTTTTTGTTTTTCCTTTGCAGATTGAAAAAATACCACAGATGGAGCAATTTGAAATCCATAACGATAAGTGTTATTTGGTTTAATTCTTACATAAATACTACCATCGCCATCAAGAAATCCCGCCAAATAAACCCAATTAATTTGTTTAATTTTCTTTACCATAAAAAATTATAGCTTCCCTCGATATTATCCTAACATATGACAGGTTAAAATTCAACTATTAGGACTCCATCGATATGAGTCGATTTTTCCATTCCGCATTACTGCGGAAGGCCGCCGTGTTTAATGTCTTTCTCGGGTTTAGACAGTTTAAAACACAAATTCATGATTTATGTGCTAAACGGTCTAAACCCAGCTCGCGTACCCTTTTAATTGGCGAACAGCCAAACCCTTGGGACCTTCTCCAGCCCCAGGATAGGATGAGCCGACATCGAGGTGCCGAACAGCGCCGTCGCTATGGACGCTCGGGCGCTACCAGCCTGTTATCCCCGGGGTAACTTTTATCCGTTAATTGCTTGCAGTGTCTAATTCCAGCAAGCAGTTCACTATGCTCTGCTTTCGCATCTGCTTGACATGTACGTCTCGCAGTTAAGCCGGCTTGTGCCATTACACTATCGACACGGTTTCCACTCGCGCCTAGCCGACCTTAATAGGCTTCTCCATTACTTTTTAGGAGAATGCTGCCCCAGCAAAACTGCCCACCAGATACTGTCCCCTTGCGTTTTTGCCGCAAAGGTTAGAATTTAAACCTTGAAAGAGTGGTATTTCACTGGCGGCTCCACCCTGCCCAAAAGCAGAGCTTCAAGGCCTCCCACCTATGCTACGCATTCAAAGCTTAAACCCAATATCAAGCTGCAGTAAAGCTCCCGGGGTCTTTTCGTCTAACTGCAGGTAACCGGCATCTTCACCGGTACTGTATTTTCACCAAGCTGCTCCTCGAGACAGTTCCCCAGTCGTTACGCCTTTCGTGCACGTCTGAATTTACCAGACAAGGAATTACGCTACCTTAGGACCGTTCTCTTAATATTTGTGTTAACTCATAGTCGCCTATGAGATCGGACTATATCTTCCCCGCATTTTGCGGGGTCTTGCGTATAGTCTCTGAGGATCCTTCCTTGTAAACATCTGATAATTGATATTTACGTTTCCTGCCTCGACCTTCATTGAGAATTTCCCTTAATCGCAGAGCTTTTCGCAACCCATCTTTTGTCAAATGTTCGTTATGCGCCATTATTTCTACGATTTTTTTGAAGATCAAGAAATTTCTTTTTTTATTCGCGGAAAGAAATCGGAACCGCTTAAAGAAAGGAACAATCCTTTCGTGAAGCGACTTTATATTCGTCACTTCATAATATACAACTCCATCCGATCTTTCTCTTAGGGTCCCGCATCCTAGTATTTTTTTAATTAACGCCAAGATAACGCGATCTCTTTGAGAAATATTAAACGAAGCTGTTAATTTCCACTGATTTTTGTAATCTTCTCTCTTCTTTATCGAAATATTAAAGCTTCCTTCTCCATCTGTAAATCCAGCTATGTAATAACCGAATTTTGAATCAATGGTTTTAACCCAATCGTCCATAGAATTTAATCTAAGGAAGTTTCCTGCGGATTATCTGCACAATTGCTTTGTTACTTTTCTGTCGACGCAGAATGAGTAGCAATTGATACTTTTTTGTCCGTTCCTCGCGGACCCAGGTTTCCCCGCATATAGCAAGATTTTTTAACGTAACTACAACGGTCAATTGTTTATAGTTACGGCCGACATTGACGGGGGCTTATACCGCCCAGCCTCCCGCATTACTGCGGAGGACCAGCAATATTTAACCTTCCCGCATTGGTCAGGCGTCACCCTCTATACATCCTCTTACGAGTTCGCAGAGAGCTGTGTTTTTGATAAACAGTCGCCAGGGATCTTTCGCTGCGGCCCTAGCCCCTTGCGGGGGTCGGGCAGACCTTATTCCGAAGTTACGGTCGCTGTTTTGCCGAGTTCCTTGAGGAGCACTCACTCGTTGGCCTTGGTCTTCTCGACCTGTCCACCTGTGTCGGTTTATGGTACGGTCCCCTCATCTTTAACCCTAGAAACTTTTCTTGGAAGGCTCTTCACAAAAATTTCTCTCTCCGTAGATAAAGATTTTGCCGACTTGCGAAATTTGATATTAAAATCAGTTTCCCGGATTTTCCTAAGAAACATTTCTTAAAGCCAGCAACGCAAATCCAATAATGCGCTTCTGCTTATTTCCTCCGTCCTTCCATCAGAAAAATGAGGAGGTTACGGAATATTAACCGTATGTCCATCGGCTACGGCTTTCGCCATTGCCTTAGGCCCGACTAACCCTTGGATGATCACCATTGCCAAGGAATCCTTAGACTTTCGGCCTGCGGGGATCTCACCCGCATTGCGGTTACTTGTGCCAACATTTTCACTCCCACCAGCTCCACCCCGCCTCACGGCGTGGGCTTCACTGCGGGTGGGACGCTCTCCTACCACCCCGCCATAGGCGAGGTTCTCACCTTCGGTGTTTTACTTAGCCCCGATTATTTGCGGTGCAAAATCTCTTAACGAGTGAGCTGTTACGCACTCTTTAAAGGGTGGCTGCTTCTAAGCCAACCTCCTCGCTGTCAGAGAAATTTCACCTCCTTAAGTGCACTTAGTAAAAACTTAGGGACCTTAGATGGAGATCTGGGCTGTTTCCCTTTCGGCCGATGGAGCTTCGCCCCCATGGCCTAACTGCCTTATTTTTTTACCCCGCGATTGCGGGGGACCTTTGGTATTCGGAGTTTGGTAGATGCGACGAGGTTTCCCCCTATTCGCACCTTCCAGTAGCTCTACCCCCAAAGGGAACATAAGACGCTAGCCCTAAAGCTATTTCGGAGAGAACCAGCTATTACCAGGTTCGATTAGCTTTTCACTTCTTACCACAACTCATCCGATAGTCTTGCACGGCTAAACGGTTCGGGCCTTCCCCCGCATTTCTGCGGGGTTCACCCTGGTCATGGCAAGCTCACCTGGCTTCGGGTCTTCAGTACAAAGCCTCCACAATACAGTGGAACGCGCTATTCACACTCGCTTTCGCTATGCCTCCTCCCATTTAACGGGATTAGACCAGCTATATACTGAAACTCGTTGGCTCATTCTTCAATAGGCACGCCGTCATCCCGCATTACTGCGGGACTCCGACTCCTTGTAAGCATATGGTTTCAGGTACTATTTCATCGCCCTCAACGGGCTGCTTTTCACCTTTCCCTCACGGTACTTGTTCACTATCGATCTTGAAGAGTATTTAGCCTTGGGAGTTAGTCCTCCCTGATTCCCCCGACCTATTCATGTGTCGAAGTACTCAAGATCACCAAATAAGAAGATATTTTGTTTTCGCTTACGGGGCTATTACCCTCTTTGGCTCTGCTTTCCAGCGAACTTCAGCTAACAAAATATTTTGTAACTTCTTTTTCACCCCGCCGAAGCGGAGTAAATTATAAAAATATTGATGTCTTACAACCCCACTTTGTTAAAAAATGGTTTGGGCTTTTCCCTTTTCGCTCGCCGCTACTAGGAGAATTCTTTTTAGTTTCTTTTCCTCCGGGTACTGGAATGTTTTACTTCCCCGGGTTTGCCGCGCCGTAAAACAGCGCTTGCGCGGGTTTGCCGCGCAGGGTTTCCCCATTCGGACACCTCCGGATCAAAGGTTGCTAGGCACCTCCCCGAAGCTTATCGCAGCCACGCCACGTCCTTCATCGCCTCTTCAAGTCAAGGCATCCACCATACGCTCTTAATTGTGTTACCCTCTTGCTTATATACAACTTGTTTTTATTATTTTATTTTAAATTTTCAAAGTTCTTTTAAAATTGCGTTAAAAAAACCGCTTTTCAAAGGAAGCGGCGTAAATAAATGCGCTTATGGCAACAAAAAATCAGTCGCCGCTTCCTTTGTTAAATACTTGGTTTTTTATACACATAATTTAAGTATTTTTATTATATTCCCGGGCATAAAAAAGTCAACCCCTCCAGCAGTGCTGCGGGAGGGGTTGTGGAAAAAGTCAAATATCTTTTTACCCTATCGTTCTGAAATATCTCCTCTTAATTTTTCAATAAATTTCGCAGCCGCCTCTTTTCCGCCAAAACCAAAAGCCAGACCTCCGGCTATCGCAAGCATTGCCACGAATCCAGTAAACAGCGTTTGGATAAGCGCGCCGGCAATTCCCAGCTGATATAAAGCGGCTAAAATGGCAAAAAACCAAATAGACCACTTTCCTAGCCCGCCAAGCAAATGGGCCGGGCCCAGGCGAACTGCCTTGGCTGAACTGAACAGAACTTTCTGTAATGCGTCGGCCAAAAGGGCTGCTGCCAATAAAATAAGCGCGGCAACAATAACATTAGGCAGATACATGAGAACAACGTCTCTCAAGAAAAAATTAACCTGTTCCAGCCCAAGAATATCAATTGACGCAACCAGAAAAACAATCAAGAAAAACCACTTAACAAGCCCTCCGACAAAAAGCCCGGAATCAAGGCGCAAACCGCTTCGCGCCAACGGCTCTTCAATACCGGTTTTTCGCAAAACTTTATCAATTTTCAAAAATCCGATAATTTGAGCAACCAGTCGCCCCAAGGTAAAAGCAACAATCCAGCCAACAATAAAAACGATTATCGCCAAAATAAATCTGGGGGCAAAACCAATCACGCCCATCCAAAGAGACTGAAAAGAAACCAAAAGAACTTCACTCCAAGTTTGTATTACCATAAAATTAAATTTTTAAAATACAAAAATTTATTAGTAGCAAATCGACCCTCCGCCAAAGCGGACTTACTATATATTAACATATTTTTGAGGCGCTTTTTACTCAAACTGTGGATAAACCCTAAGCCCTTTTAAACCCGCAAAATGGGCATTGCTGGACTCGAACCAGCGACCTTTGCAATGTGAATGCAACGCTCTAGCCGGCTGAGCTAAATGCCCAGTTTGTTCATTATTTTCTGGTGCGGATAATCAAGAATATCCCGTATAAATTTATCGTAAATATTCAGCCGATAAACAAAATCGTCTGTTGTAAAAACCGCATATACCAGCTCCTTGCCAATCTCCGCCTCGGCCTCTTTTAAAATCTTTTCCAGCGCGTTCTTGCGTATTTTGTCTCCAACCACCAAAATGTCCACCCTGCTGTCTTCATGTTTAATGAAAATACCGGACAAAATAACCAATTTTATTTGTCCGGCCTTTCGCAATCTCCCCAAAAATTCTGTCCTGGACAGCGGAGTCGTATCCAAAACCAATTCTTTAAGCGGCTCTAACAGCAAAAAAGAAGAATCCGTGCACCATCCTTCTTTTTTCTTTCCATCCTGGCTGAATTTCTTTTTGTGAACAAACCCGATGCCGGACAACAAATTTATTTCTCTCCTGACCGACGCCGGGCTGGCCTTGGCTCGCTTGACTATGCTTTTCGGCAAAAAAACTTCTTCCGCGTTCAATAAAAAAAGACGGATGATTTTAAGACGGTCGACAGAACCAAAAAGTTTTGAGAGAATAGAGCTCATTTGACTTCAACAATAGCTCCGGCTTCTTCCAATTTCTTTTTCAATTCTTCAGCTTCTTCCTGCTTCATCCCTTCTTTTACCATTTTGGGAGCGCCATCAACAAATTCCTTGGCCTCTTTGAGCCCTAAATTTAAAACTTCTTTTATTACTTTTATAACTTGTATTTTTTGCTCGCCGGCCGCTTTTAATTCAACATTTTTAAGTGACGGGCCCTTTTCTTCGTCCGCTCCGACGCTCGCCTCCGGCAAAGTCGGAGTCCCGACCCCGTAAGGCGTCGGGGAGACGCCGAATTTTTCTTCCAAAACCTTGACCAGCTCAGACAAATCAAGAACTGACATCTTTTCCACTTCTTCAACAAGTTTCTTGAATTTTTCCGGCACGCTTACTTCTTTTTTTTCATCTGACATATTATTTATTTATTTGTTTCAACACGCTAATAAAATCTCTTATCGGCGCCTGCAGCACACCGACCATCTGCTGTCTGGGCGCGTTTATAATATTTACAAATTGCGCCAATAATATTTCCCTTGATGGCAATTTCGCAAGCCGGGAAACATCGGCTCCGCTGATAAAAAATTTGTCCATAATACCGCCTGCAAAAACTATCTCTTTATGTTTTTTGCTGAAATTAAAAAGCGATTTTACGGGAGCAACAATATCTTTTTTGCAAAAAACTAAAGCAATTTCTCCTTCCAATTCCGGCATATCTCCGGAAAATTTAAAATCTTCAAAAGCTTTTTTTATTAAGGTTTTCTTGGCAACAAAATATCTAGCATCAGCCCCTCTCATCAAATTCCTTACTTCCTGGGCAGAAGAAGTGGCCAAACCGTGAAAATTGACAAAAACAACAATTTCAGAATCTTTTGTTTCTTGCTTTAGCTCTTTTAAAATTTCTTCCTTTTTTGCCTTTGTTGACACCATATTCCCTTCTAAAAATTAAAAACGACTATTGTTAATTAATAGCCGCATTTTAAATACTTCTTTCTTGTTGCCTTGGGAGGAATTTTAATCCGTTTTCTCTCGGAACCTCCTGTCTGCGACTATATTTTTAGTATAACCGCTTGTTAAAAAAGATCAAGTCTTCTTGTTTTTATAATACTGCTCTCTGTATTTCATAAAAGCGTACCACAACCGTTTTGAAACCGGACCAATCTGGTATGTTCTCGGACCAACCCTGCGAACAGGCCTAATAAATTTAGTTGTGCTTGTTAAAAACACTTCGCTGGCATTGAAAACGTCCCGCCAGTAAAGTTCTTTTTCCTGAGCCTCACAACCTATTTCTTTGGCTAGTTGCAAAACAATTTCTCTAGTTACGCCTTTTAAAATTCCGGTCGCCGGCGTCAAAATCCGGCCATCCTTGGTAACAATAGAAATATTAGCCTTGGACGCTTCTAATATTTTATGTGTCCCGTATAAAACCTCGTCGTATTTCATATCCAAATCAATGTCCGGATTTTTTCTTAAGGCTGTTATGGCCGCCTGATAATTAATTGTTTTTATTTCCGGCCATTCCCGCTGATGTTCAAGCGGCAAAATTGATATTCCTTTTTCATTAAACCTCAAAATTTTAAAAAGATAGGTAAAAATAAAAAGCGAAGAGCTAAGCGGGGTAAAAGTGTCTAAAGCGCTCCCGCCCACTACCATTATATGAATAATGGATCGAGAACGCGCCTTATAAATTCTCAGTAATCTGTCAATTTTTTCTTTCAAAAACACCTTAAAGGCATCAAAATTAACAGTAATCCCTGGCAAAAAATATCCCAATTCTTCAACGCCGGCAAACAGTCTTCTAAAATGGTCTTCCTTGTGAAAAATCACACCACCGCGCGACTCAATTACCTCAACAACCCCATCGCCCCGCAAAAAACCTAAATTTTCAATTATGTTTCTGGCTGGGAAAATTTCTATCCCATAAAAACCATTTATTTTGCGATTTTTATAATAAAAAAATGTCGGGTCAAACAATTCTTTTTCTGCTCTCAATTTTCGTCTCCTTTTTTCTTGTTTTTAATGTGCTTATTTTAATTAAAGACCATCTAACAAATTTTTCAAATCCTGCGAAGATTCTGGGTTTAACTCAATGCCTTTTTCTAAAATTTGTTTTGCCCTTACTTCGTCTTTCATTACTAAATAATAAAAATCAAAAGCGTTGCGGTAAATATAAACTTTATCCGAACCATTTTCAAGAGCTTTCAAAAAATTTTCTTCCGCCTTTTTGTTGTCTTTTAAATAATAGCCGTAAAGATCGCCCAAATTATTAAAAGAAATTGAATTTTCCGGCCTTATCAAGCTGGCATATTCCCAAACTTCTTTGGCTCCTTCAAAATCATCAATCATTTTTCTGTAAACCCCCAATTCCAGCCACGAAGCGAATAAGTCCTGGTTGTTTTTTAAATCAGCGGTAATTTTTTCTATTTTTTCACGAGCAATTTTTTGCGCGTCTTCTGGCAGTGTTTCTGGCATATTTATCGGCCTGTCCAAATCCGGCACATCCAAATTGATGGAAGTTGAACTTCGAACATTTGGGTTTTTCAAATCGTGATAAATATAATAGCCGGCCGCTCCGGCAATAATCAAAATAAATAATGCCAAGATAATTTTTCTCATACAAAAAATTATAGCCTGCCCGCCATGCAAGCGCAAGTGTTGCGCGGGCGGGCAAACCAAAAACCCCCTGAAAAGGGGGTTTTTGGACTAGTTCACAAGCTCTCTCTGCTAGGCAGGAGAAACTAGATTTATTGAGACAATACTTCCGCGGACATGTTTGAACCCGGCAAACCGGATACTCCATAACCGTTTGTCCAATCTGCGTGCAACAACACTGATGTTGTAGTCGCGTTCGGCGACCACATAAAGTCATCGTGCGTGTCAGCGTCAAGATTCGTGGTGTTAGACAAAAATGTGGTAGCAAGCGATGGATAATTGGCATCACCCTGAAGTTGAGTTGAGATTGAAGCTCCGGCTGCCGAATTGGCAACTGTTCCTCTTACTTCAAAGTATCTTGACTGGCTTGCCGGAACCTGAATGGTTGTAGAAGCGCCGGCTGAAGTTTCCGCGCAAACATTTAAGTCTGTCGCCGAAGAAGCCCAAACCACATTACCGGCGACAAGAAGATTTGTACTAAGCAATCCTCCGTCTGTTCCAACTCCGGAAACAACGGTTGAGAAGGAACTGTCAGTGTAAGCGAAAATATCAAGTTCGGTTACAAAGGCCGTTGTCGTAGCGATACGAACGGTAAATTTGGAAACTCCAATATCTCCGGCCGAGTCAGCTGTGACTTTAAACCTCAGTAATGACTTGTCGCCATTGCTCAGGGTGTTTGTCGGAACAGAGAGCTTGGTAAATGTCGGGAAGGACCTGAAGACTCTTACTCCACTTGAAGCAGTGTCAGAGCTTGAACCCTGGTTTATGGTAGAACCTGAATTCGCGCCAATACCTCTTGTGCCGGTAGGATCGGTGCCGTCGTAATCAACCGCGATTAAGTGGCCCTGTGTGCCCGGCTGCGATGTGCCAATTGCCGCAAAATCACCTTTCACGGTAACCAATTTGCTTCCATCTTTTGGAATAACAATTGTCGTGCTAAGTGTTGAAGTTGCGTTGTTGCTTGAAGTAAACACAGCTTCGCCAATCTTAGTGGCGCCATCCCACAAAGTAACCTTTGCAAGGTCCTGCCTTGAGGATGAAGCGGTATTTGTCAACTGCAGCGCAATCTTTTGCAATGTTATCGGCTCGTTTGTCGCCGTGAATTTCAACACTGACAAGGTGTTTCCGGTCGTGTTGGCGGCGGCAAGACTATAAGACGGGCTGGATGAATCAAGCTCAACAGCAAGAGTTCCCGCTGAAGACAAAGTCATTTTCTGGCCACTTGAATCAGTGGCGGTCGGCGTTAATGACTGTCCCGATGTCAGACCGGTTGCGCTAAACGTAGCGGATGCGTCAACACCCCATGAATAAGCGCCTGTTGCCGCGCCGGCAATATCGCACTTCATAGAAAGAGTCTTGACTGTCCCTTTTGGAACAAGCAAACCGGTTCCGTCAAATGTAAACGAAGTGGATGAGCCCTGAACGGACGGATTAATAACATTTGAACCTGTTGTCAATGCTATTGTTCCATCATACACTGCGCAGCTTGTTAAATTCGTGGCAGTGCTGCCGCCATGAGCCGCGTAAGCCAACGGAACTGTCGCCATTCTGACATCCTCGCCTGAAGCGGTCGCGTCAAAGTAGTATTTGGCAAAAGTGAAAGTCCCGCCTGAAACAACTGTTTGAGCAACCGGGTCCGGAGATACGGTAATCACCAAAGAGGAAGCCTTAACAGTCATCATGTTGCCTGAAACCGCCGATGTTGGCGAAGGCGTAATGGTATTGCCCGTTGTCTGGCCTGTTACAACTGTCCAATCTGTGGAAGGCGTGGTGGAAGCGGAAATTGTATCATTGTTTTCAAAATCCGTTGTCAACTTGCCTTTCAAAGTATAAAGATTCTTTCCAACCGGGAATGTAATCGTGTCCGTGAATGTAATGTTGGCTGTCTGACCGGCAACCGCGTCAACAGGGCCGGCGACAACATTTCCATTCGCGTCATACAAAGAAACACTGTCAACATCCACGCCTGTAATTTCACCTCCTCGGTCGGCATCTCCAAGACCAAGGTTAAAGACAAGACTGCCAACAGAAATCGCTTCGCCCTTTGCTTCAACCAAGAAACCGCCCAATGGCTGATTTGATAAGTTGATGGCGATATTCTGCGCCTCAACAGTGGTGCCTTTCTGAACATTTATTGTGCCGCTGGAAACCGTAACCTGAAACGCGTCATACCAAGGATTGACCGTGCTGAACGCGCCTGTATCGGCCGTAGCCGCAGACGAACCAAGCGGAGGCGTAATGCCGTAACCGTAAGTTTCGCCTGTTACATAAAGGTCGGTATTTTTGTAAATGTCAAAATCAATGGTTCGCGCGGCCCCGCCGACAATATCACCCTTAATGGCAAGTTCAATGTTGTTTCCTTTGTCAACAACAATTCCGCTGCCAAATGTAGATGTGTAATATTTGCCGTCGGCGCTGATAATGGTGTCATAAGCGGTGCCATCAATATAAGTCTTTACATTTTCCAAGTCTGCCGAAGCGGCTGAACCTGACTGGTACCATCGAATTGAATGAACCCTGACCTTTTCAGGAGAACCGGCAGTCGCCCTGATTGCTGAAAATGTATATCCGGTTGTGCCGATTTCTTTCGCGGTCTGATTTGAGCCCGGGTCAATAGAACCGCGAGCCATGGTAACGCTGCCAATTGTCAGCGTGCCGTTAATGGTGTGGCCCGCGCCTGTAACAGGAAGCGAACCGCTGACTGTGGCTGTAGTATTAACTCCGGTCACAGAAAGATAAGCCACCTGTCCGGCGTACCCGGCCAATGTTGCCAAAGCCGCCATATTGCCGGCAATGGTGAAAGTTTTTGATGTGCCAGCCGGAATGGTTACCGCCTCGCCAACATTCACTTTGTGGTTGGAATTCAAGGTCTTGGCTAAGCCGAGCTGAAGGCCGTTCTCATCCAAAAGAACAATGCCGGCAAAGTTTGAATCAACTGCCAAACCGGTTCTTTCAACTTCAATACTATTAATTGTCACCGCGCCATCAGAGCCGGCTGTCAAAATTACCTTAGTAAAAGGCAATCGCGCCACGTCTCCCGGGGCCAGCGATGCTGTCGGCTGTACAGCCGCCGTAACCGTCAAGCCGGTTCCGGCCGGGACAACGGTGGTTGTACCGCCAGTGGTTCCGGTCGTGCCGGTCGTTCCGCAAGTTCCATAAAGAGCGTTTAATTTCGCTCGCGACATGGAACCGACATATCCTGTTCCGGCGCCAAGCCCGATTGGAGCCAAAACTTCAGAAGCGTATTTGTTCTGAAATTTGACAACAGCGGCTTTGGTCATAGGACCAAAATATTCTGTTTCACTTCCGGAAGAACCAACCCCTGATGCCGCAACTTGCGTTGCTGCGTCGGAGTTAAGAACTTTCTGAAGATTCTTAACATCGGCGCCGGTGCTACCCGCTTTCAAATCTGCGGAAAAAGTATATCCGCAAACGGTTCCGCTGGCGCCTCCGGACAAACCGGAAAGCTGTGCTTGCAATTGTGTAATCTGGGCCAGCAAAGCCGCGATTTGCGCCTGAAGATCCGCAACAGTCTGGGCTTGGACGGCAATAGGCATAAGAGCCATTGCGCCAGAAAGCCAAATGGCTGTTGTAGCGCTCAGAAAAACAGAAGTGATTTTACTCACCTTAGTTTTCTTAAAATTACTCATATAATATTTTTTGATTACATGAATTAATTTGATTTCGACAATATCAAATATTCAATTCATGCTTTTTACTAACTTTACAACTAATAAATAAATTCTTTAACTGAATAAACGAGTCCTTCAAAACACTAATTCTATAAAAATAAAAAACGACCAACAACTAGCGCTTATCGACCGGACTCTAACTAATTCGAAAATTAAACAAACTAAAATTTCATTTCATTTTCTGCCACTTTTTTGTTTTTTCAAAGTACTACCCAAAACCAAATACAATTAGCACCCTGCATTTGTACTTTTAATTATATCCACATTACTGTCTGTCTGCAAAGATTCTGTTGTGGATAACTCAATTTAAGTTACAGCCCCGGAAAATTAAGGTCAACAACCACAAAAACATGTCATAGAAGAAAATTTTTGTCAATAAATTAAGCTGTATTTTCTCCACCTTTTGTCGCCCTCTTTTTTTATTATCCCCTTGCCAACCATCTCCAAAAGATCTCTTTGGATGGTTTTCTCGCTGCATTCCTTAAAAATACCGGACAATTCGCCGATACTTACTTCTTTTTTTTCTTTTATAATATCAAATATTCTTGTTTTTCTACTGCCTTGGCCAACATTTTGTCCAACATTATGTCTGATAGTATCTTGTCCATTAGGTTGTCCAATAGGACTTTCCGGCCTTTTTTCCTTCTCTATTTCTGCCGCCTTTTCCTTTTCTGCCGCAAGAAAAAGATTGGTGGGAAAATTCAAGACATTTTCTTGTTTTTTTTGTTCAGAAATAATCTTTTTTATTGATTCATATTCATCCTTAAGTATTTCAAAATTTATTCCTGAAATAGCCCTGCTTTCTGAAAACAAAGAAAGAAAAGCAATCACTTGTTCTATCAATTCTTCTATTTCTTCAAAGCGCTTATTTTTTTCCAAATCATGACTGCTTTTTAAAGAAACCAGGATAGAAAAAATTAAAAATGACTTCTCTCTTGTTGCCCACTTAATCGGCTCTTTGTCGGACAACAGTTCGGTTACCCGATAGACCGCCTCGGTTATTTTTTGAATCCTGTCGCAAATATATGCCAATTGATTGTTCATGGTGGATGGATGTTCTACTTCACCCCGCCATTTTTGCGTATGCGTGTGGGAGGAATCGAACCTCCGACCTCTATCTTATCAGGATAGCGTTCTAGCCACTGAACTACACACGCAAAAATGGCGGGGCAAGCTGAACTATTTTTATTATCTTACCAAAAAACCATCTTTACGCAAATATAAAAAGCCTCTTGTATCAACCTTGCGTTAATTTTGCGTTAATTTTGCATAATTTTATGCGTAATTTTATATACGAATTCTTTCGTATAATTCTAGCCATGGCTAGAATTATACGATGAAAACAAATAAACCAAACCAATAAACAACAAACAATTTGTTCAACTTAAACCAAAAAGCGCCCTGAGATTACTATCATCGCCCAGTTCTACCGCGACTATCAACCGCAATTCGTCTTGCGACAAACCAAAAAAATCTCTCAATAATTCTATTTCGGCGCGGCATTCAAAAGGATGCGCCCAAACACTCTTTTGCAAACAACAAAAACCGAGTTCTTTTATCTTGCCGCGAAAAGCTTCCCGATAAGTCTTTTTCAATTGAGCAATGTCAAAAATAACCAATCTCCATTTTCTGTCCCATTTTTTAGGTTTTTTAATCTCCAAATGTCCTATCTGATACATACCCGCCCTCTTTCTGCCTTCTTCGGTTAATTTAATATAAATTTGCTTATTTTTTCTTTCTATCTCTATGAAGCCCTGTTTCCGAAGATTAGAAAATGTATCACTAACTTTCTTTTTCGGATATTTATCCCAATCTTTAAAACTTTTCAAAAGACTCCTTACAAAATAAGGCGACTGCGCGGCAATAATTATTGTTCCCGACACCAACAAGCAATTCATGACATCTTTAACTATTTCTGATTTCGGTTTTTTGAAATAATATTTATATTTTCTTAAACCCATATTACTTAGCAACGTTATAATTATAATTTAATGGTTATGTTTTATGTTTTATATTTTTTCATTTCATTCTATCGTATAATTCTAGCCATGGCTAAAATTATACGATAACTAAAATTTTACGCAAATCGAGTTAATATGCCTGGGTT
>JAHJQY010000004.1 GCA_018819015.1 Patescibacteria group bacterium | reverse complement strand
TGGCGGATTTTTTGGTTTCCTGACTCTCTTGCCGAACAATCGGCAAAAGCGTATCGCCGGTAACGCATTGTCCGTTTTCCAAAACAGACATTAAGCTTGTTGACGCGCTGTTGGTCAGTTCAAAGAGTTTGGCTGTGCCGGCTGATGAACCCCAGACGGACAGCTTGGCGTAAGGAGAGGTTGTCCCGATGCCCAAACGGTTATTGGTGTCATCGTAGAAAAAGCTGGCGTTGTCTTGAGTGAGGTTGCCCAAGGAATCAGAGAAGACAACCGAACCGTTGGTAAAGCCGAGGTTGAGAGTGCCACCGCCGGTCATTTGAACTCCGTTGACGTAGAGCTGACTGCCGATTTCAGCGATGTTGGAAACAAAAAGATCTCCGTCATTGACGGCGTAAGCAGGAGTGGTTGTTCCGATGTGCAGGGAAGCTCGAGGAGAAGTGGTGCCAAGGCCGATTTTGTTTGAGGAAGCGTTGAGAAAAAAAGTGTTCGTGTCAACGACGAGGTCGCTGGCCAAGGTGGTGGTGGCTCCGGCTGTCAGGGTAGTGCCGGCCGAGATGGCAGTGACGGCTGAAAGAGTCGTGCCGATAGTGGCCCAGCCGGAAGTGGTAAGATTTTCCAAAGAAGCGTTTCCGGAAATCTTCGGCGCGGAGATGGTCGGCGTTGTTATGGTCGGCGCGGAGATGTAATTAACTCTTTGGGTAAGCGCCATGGCAGAATAACTTCCCTGGATTTGTTTCTGAAATTCCTGTTTCAAAGAATCAATCTGTGAAAGAAGAGAGGCATTAAGATTGTTTAGATCGTTTTGAGTTATTCCCGCCGCCGCAAAGCTTTGGCCTGGCAAGCCTGAAAGAATTTTTTCTATTGTTCTTTCTACGACGGCTGTTTGAACAGTAAGTCCAGATTTTTTAAGCGCGGAAAGTTCAGCCCTGATGGTTTCTACTTCTGAAGAAACGATTGTTTCTTTTTTAACTTCCACGATTTTTGTTTGCTGCTCTGCGATAAAAAACTCAACGATAGCTTCTTTTGCTTCTTTTACTTTCTGCGGAAGCGCGGCGTAGCCGTCGTTCACATTTTTAAATATTCTTTTTGTATCATCAACAAAAGAAGAAATATTTTCTTTGGTTTTATTTCCAAAACTGTTTAAATTTTCTCTAACACTCTCTCCCAGCGATGTCGGCACAGAAGCCGAAAAAGAAGTTATGTTTTTGCTTGTATCCAAAACAAATTCTGCCGCCGACTCCATGGCTGGTTTTAATGCCTTTTTTAGTTCAGCAGCATAGACGGGTAATCCAGACCTGGAAACAAAAAACAAGAACAAAAAAACCGCGGGTGGTATTAGAGCCAACGGAACAAATTTTTTGAAATTAATATTCTGAATATACGGCCATTTTTCTGCGTCGTTATTTGTTCTGTCCTGCTTTTTATAAAAATCTTCCAGTTCCTTCAAGTATTCATCCATCCATTTTTTAGTTGTAAATCTTTTTTTTCCAACCCTGACTGATTTTAGTTTTCCTTGACGACAAAGCAACCCCAAGTGCTGTTGAGTATAACCGTAAACCCTAGAAGCTGTTCTAAGCGAAATTTTATCTTTTTCCGAATTCATTACTTTTTGAATATTCAAAATATATCTATATATCTATTTAATTATACAATAAAAAAAACCAATTTTTTATAAAAACTGGTCCAAAACATGTGGATAACTTTTTTGTTTTTATTTCTTGTCCTTCAGGGCATTAATTGCCTTGATAATTATAGGTTTTAAATCGTCGTAAATGGTTAATCCTTCCAGCTCTTCCGGCTTAAACCACCTCGCGTCATCAAGCCCGCCGGAATCTCCCAATTTTAACTCTTTGTCGCCAGTCTTTGCCAAAAAATAAACAACGCTTTTTTTGATACGACCCTTCTCCGGATGAGAAGCAATATATTCATTTTTACCCAGCTCCTCTTCAATCTCCACGTCAATCCCCAGCTCCTCTTTTATCTCGCGCGCGGCGCCGGCTTTTTCGTCTTCGCTTTCTTCAATATGCCCCTTGGAAAGAGTCCAGTAACCGAACACGTCATGCACTAAAGCAAATTCCAGCGGATCTTTTTTGTAAACAACGGCTCCGCCGAGTTTTTCCAATCCGGCAATTTCATCCCGAGAATCTTTTTCGTCTCCGCCAATTTCTTTATAAACGGTGCCCAAAACCCCGTTGACAAATTTCCCGGAGGTTTCTCCGCCGAAAGTTTTTGCCAACTCAATCGCTTCGTTAATCGCCACTTTTGGCGGAACTTCTTTTTTGTTTCCGAAAAGAAGTTCGTACAAACCGACTCTCAAAACATTTCTGTCAACAAGAGCAATCTGGCCAATGGGCCACTCGGGGGCGGTTTTCTCTATGATGGAATCAATTTTTTTTCTTTTTTTTAAAACTTCTTTGACCAAATTTTCCGCGAAATTCTTGTCTTCAATTCCCGGAGCGAATTCCTTCAAGCTTCTCTCCAGGGCATCGCCAATCTTTTCTTTTTTGCCCTGGCAATTATTAAAATCCAGTTCAAAAAGAACCTGTACGGCTATGCTTCGTGATAAATGACGATTGGCCATTTTTATTTTTTAGATAATTCCTCCGCGCTTAACTCCTTTCCTTTTGTCTGCTCTTTCTCTTTTTCCGCCAAATCTTTTTCTTTCTTCTTCCTTTCCTTTTTTGTTAATTTTTTCAGAACATCCAAAATCGACTTCTTTTTATAAGTGCCGCAATTCTTGCAGACCCTGTGGGGAAATTTCTTCTCGCCGCATTTCGCGCACAAGGGCAAAACCGCCTTTTTTAAACTGTGGTGCGATCTTCTTCTGCCCGTATGGGATTTAGTATGTCTCATTCGTACTGTCATAATTTTTAATATACTACAACAAACAAAATCATTCAAATATTTTCCCCAACAACCCCCCAATGTTCGAAGTTCAACTTCGAACAGTTGGGGTTGGATAATTAACTCACGACCTATTTACCCCGTTAGAGCTGGAGGCGAGATTCGAACTCGCGGCCTACGGTTTACAAAACCGTTGCTCTGACCAACTGAGCTACTCCAGCTCTAACGGGGCGGGCAAAACCATTGCTCTAACCAACTGAGCTATCCTGGCAATCTTCTTTTTTATTTTTATCCCCATTGCAACCATTCAATTTATCCCAATATCCCCTGCAGCCACTGCTTTCCACCGGGTGCTTGCCGTTCACATAATCTTTAAAATTAAAAAAATGTTTTTTAAAAAATTCCGACTTTTTTGCCAAACCAAGAAACAGGCCGGAAAGAAAACTTAAATTTATTTTAAATGAAAAAAGCGGCTTACTGGAGGAAATTTCTTTCAAAAGCTCCTTGTTGTCCAGATGCCTGCTAAAATAAGCGCGGCAGCCAAACAAACAAATAATCCCGATTAGAGACAGAAAAAATATCAAAATTAAAACTTCCAAAAAAGTCATAATATAATTACAGCTACAAAACAAAACGTTCAAAACGGGCAATTTCTATATTTTCGCCGAATCTTTGTATGGATTCATTCAGATATTCGGCGATTGTAATCTCCGGGTTCTTTATATACGGCTGTTCGAGCAAATCTTTCGTACCATCAGGGCACGAAGCGGCAATATGCAAAGCGATATTATGCGCAATTTCTTTAAAATCCGGATTTTTAGCGACGAAATCGGTTTCACTGCGAAGTTCAACCAAAACGCCTATTTGGCCGTTGTTGTGGATATAAGCTTCCATAACGCCCGCCTTAGTGCTGCGGCCGGATTTTTTTTCGGCGGCCTCAACTCCCTGTTTCTTTAGCCACTCCATGGCGCCGACTTCGTCGCCGCCTGAATCCTCCAGCGCCTTTTTGCAAAGCATCACGGAAACGCCGGTTTTTTCTCTTAATTCTTTAACTTTAGAAGCATCCATAAATAATTTGTATTATACCACTTCTTTTTCTTTTTTGTTTTTCTGCCCTTCTTTATAGGCCGCGGTTAATTTGTCTAAAAAATATTGAATGCTTGATGTAACAGTATCGCTGCCCGGGATAAGATAATCCACCGGCGCGGGGTCGCAATCACTATTTAAAATAGCCACCACGGGAATTCCAAGCTTGCGGGCCTCTTCAATGGCGGACTTTTCTTTTTTTGAATCAACAACTATAACCGCCGCCGGTTTTTCGGCAAACAGCTGTAATCCGCCAAAATTTCTTTCCATCTTTGCTAATTTTTTTTCAAGCCTCCCCGCTTCTTTTTTGGAATATTTTGGAAATTCTCCAGCTGCTTTTTTGGCCTGCAAACTCTTAAAAAAAGAGAGTCTTTTTTGAATCGCGCCAAAATTAGTCAACGTTCCCCCCAGCCATCTCTCAACGACATGGGGCATGTTTAATTCTTTGGCGGCCTTTTCAACAATATCTTTCGCTTCAGGTTTTGTCGCCACAAACAAAATTTTTGCTCCTTTTGAACCCAAATTATTCAAAAAAATTTCCGCCTCCTTGAGCTTAAGGGTGATTTTTTCCAAATTAAAAATCTCTACATTGTTCTTGACGCCAAAAAAATAAGGCTTCATTTTTGGATGGCTTGAAGAACGGGAATACCCAAAATGAACCCCTGATCTGCACATATCTTCACTCTCTTTCAGTAAATCTTCTTGTATGTTATCATTATTTACCGTCATAAAATTCAGTTTAAACAATTAAAAAATTTATTGCAAGTTAAATCTTAAATCATGAAAAAAGATATCCACCCAACATATTATCCGAACGCCGTTATAAAATGCGTTTGCGGCAATAAAATCACCGCCGGTTCAACCAAAAAAGAAACAGGGGTGGAAATTTGCGCCAAGTGCCATCCATTTTTTACCGGCAAGAAAAAAATCATAGACACGGCCGGAAGAGTTGAAAAATTCAAAAGCAGGCAAGCCCTAGCCAGAACAAGCGGGCAAGCCAAAGCCGCCAAAAAGAAAAAATAATGGAAACGGAATCAAAAGGAATTATCATGGAAATCCGCGCCGGAGCCGGGGGCAAAGAAGCCGCGCTTTTTGCCGACAGTCTTTATAAAATGTATTCCAGATACGCGGAATCGCAAAATTGGCCGACAAAACTAATCAGCCAGTCAAAAGACGACCTCGGAGGAATAAAAGAGGTGGTTTTTAAAATAAAAAACAACGAGGCCTACAAAAAACTCCGGCACGAATCCGGAGTCCATCGCGTGCAAAGAATACCGGCCACGGAAAAATCCGGGCGCATTCATACTTCCACAGCCTCGGTTTCAATTTTGCCGCTGTATGAAAATGAAGGAGGAGACATTGAAATCCGCCCGGAAGATATTGAAATAGGATTCGCGCGCGCGGGAGGAAAAGGCGGCCAAAATGTCAACAAAGTTGAAACATCCGTTCGCATTACGCATAAACCCACCGGCCTGGTTGTCAAAAGTGAAAGTGAAAGAAGCCAGCAAAGAAACAGAGAAGAGGCCATGACCGTTCTAAGGGCTAAACTTATTCAGGCCGCCCAAGAAGCCAAAATTAAATCTATTGGCGATTTGCGAAAAGGGCAAATAGGAACGCAAGACCGGTCGGAAAAAATCCGCACTTATAATTTTATGCAAGACCGCATTACAGACCACCGCTTCAAAAAAAGCTGGCACAATATAGAAAAGATTTTGAATGGAGGAGATTTTGAGAAAATTGCCGAATCTATCGCGAAATTATGTCAATCTGCTCCTGGTACTTAAACGCCAAATCCATAACATCATCTCCGTAAAAAGCGTAAGCCGGATTGTTCCAATTGCCGCCCGCCAAATATCTTAAAGCCGCTCTTCTTTCGGCGGTATATCCTCCGGCGGCGGCGCCATTGTCTTTCAAAAGAAACGCCGAGGCCATAAAAGCATCATGCGGATCCCATGGGCTGGGAGGGTTATGGCCCGTCAATTGAGATATCTTGTTTTTGTAAAGCAGCCACGTTGTGGGCATAAACTGGGCCGGACCCATGGCGCCACCGCAATACCCGTACCAAGCTTTTTTGGAAACCGGCAAAATATCGGGGTTAAGCCCCAACTCAAGAGTAATTTCAACAAAAGCATCTCTTTGTTTCGCGCACCTTGAATCAGCCAAATCGATTTTCCAATTGCCGGTGCCGACATTTTCTCCCAAATTTGATTCTTCAGCGATAACCCCCAAAAGAAAAGCTTGCCTGACGCCGGTTTTTTCAAAAGCCAAATTGGCATATTGCACCGCCTTTTCAAAAGGTATGGCGGCTGAACCGCGCAAAACGAAAAGCTGGCTTCTTATGGCCGTGGCGTCTTTTTGGCGCGCTTTCAATATTTTTTGATAAACATCTTCCTGCCCCTTGGTAGACTTAAGGAGATTATTCTTTTCCGTTTCTTTCTTTTCAAGATTTTTCTTTTCAAGAGCTTGAATATCGCGCAATTTAAGCTGTTCCGTTTTCTGGTCTTCAAGCGAAGATTTTTCAACCGCCGTTTTATTCTGCGTGTCTTTTATCTCGGACAGCGAGGCTTGCACTTCTTTTTGTATTGATTCAAACGAATCAAAATCCGCGAAAAAATCAGACAAAGTTTCGTACCCCAAAACTATTTCAACCAAATTGGTAAAATCCATCTCATTCATTCTCCGCAAAAGTTCCGACAAAGAAATCTTTTCTTCGCTTATCTGTTTTTCATATTTATCTATCGCGCCGGCGCAATCTTTTATGCCGGAATTCAACTCGGCAACAACAATGTCTCTGGCCTTAATACCAAGTTTTGTTTTGTCTATCTGGGCATTCAAAATAGAAATATCTCGCTCAAACGTAGTGGCTTCAACTTGCTTGCCTTTTATGAGGTTCTCATATCCTTCCATCTGCTTTTCTATTTCAGCCAATTGCGTTTCCAGTTGAGCCCGCTGCTCCAGCACCTTGCCGGGGTCAATTACTTCCGCCAGCAAAAAACCTATCGGCAAAAAAAAGACGAAAAATACCGTGAGAAATTTTGATAATTCATTCATTATTCGGTTTTAGACTCCTCTTCTTCTTGCTTTTTGCCCTTTTTCTCAACTTCAATGTTTTCCATGTTTATCTGTTCTTTATCCTGAGCCGTGTCGAAGGACTCTTCTTTCGTTTCTTCAACCAATGCCACTACTTCATTAAACGGCAGCAGCGCCTTTACCCCTTCGGATAATTTCAGATCGCCTATCGTAATTTTATCGTCAAAACTTTCAAGAACGGATATATCCGTTTTTATTTCCTGCGGCAAATCTTTTGGCAAGGCCTCCACTTCAATTTCATAAAGAACTTTAACCAGCACTCCGCCAAGCTTGACCGCCGGTGATTCACCAATAAAAACAAGCGGCACAGAAGCGGTAATTTCTTTTGTCATGTCCGCCGCGTAAAAATCGGCGTGCCGAGGCTGGCGGCTTATTGGATCATTGTCAACATCATAAATAAGCACCTGGACAACATTTTGATGCAATTCTAAATCAACCACGGCTGACTCGCCGGCTTTTGACCAAATTTTTTTGAAGTCGGCAAAATCAACAAAAATCGGAGTTGTTCCCCGGCCGCTTCCATACAAAACAGCCGGCATCTTGCCCGCATTCCGCGCTTTGACAAGCGGCTTTCCAAAAATATCTCTTTTTTCAGCTTTCAGTTTCAATTTTTCCATTTTAAAACAATAGCAAAATTAATTTAGATTAACAAGACAAGATTCGGCGGCTCGCTACCTTCCATGGCCGCGATAATGTTATCGGCGGCAATTTCCGACATTTTTGAACGGGTTTCTTGCGTAGCCGAAGCGATATGGGGCGTCAAAATCACATTATCAAGTTCGGCCAAACCCTCAGCCAATTTCGGCTCCTGCTCAAAAACATCAAGCGCCGCGCCCTTGATTAACCCTTCTTTTAACGCGCCAACAAGAGCGTTTTCATCAATAACCGGCCCCCTTGAGGTGTTCACAAGATACGCCCCCTTTTTCATCATTTTCAATCGTTCGGCGTTAATCAAATGTTTCGTTGATTCCAAAAGAGGCACATGCAAAGAAACAAAATCAGCTTCTTTCAAAAGATCATCTACTTCTTTATAAACAGCATTAAATTCTTTTTCAAATTCTTCATTTCTTTTTACGTCATAATAAACAACCTTCATATCAAAACCCCTGCTGGCGTGGTAAGCCACCCTTGAACCGATTCGCCCCAGGCCGATTATCCCCAAAGTTTTATGCGACAAATCCGTACCCAGCAAAAGCATCGGCGCCCAGCCTTTATATTGCCCTGCCTTTGTAAATTTATCCGCTTCGGCCACACGATGAGCTATGGCTAGCATCAAAGCAAAAGTATGTTCGGCCACTGTTTCAGTCAAAACTCCCGGAGTATTGCTAATTAATTTATTATGTTTTTGAGCGACGACCAAATCAATGTTATCAAAACCAACGGCGTAATTGGCGAAAATTTTTGCCTGCGGCGCGGCCAAGAAAACATCGTCATCAATCTTGTCGGTTAAAAGACACAAAACCGCATCGTAAGACTTAGCCTTCAAGGCAACTATCAATTCTTCTTTAGGCAAAACTTTGTCCTCCGGATTAACATCAACTTCGTAGCCCTTTTCTTTTAATTTGTTAATTCCAGATTCTGGAATTTTACGTGTAATATATACTCTCATGAGTATTTAAAAATTATTTTCTTAATTTTTTCTGTCATCTCCAGCGGCTTTTCGCTCTGCCAGACATTTCTTCCCACGGCCACGCCGATGCCTCCGGCTTTCATTACATTTTCCACAACTTCCAAAAAATCAGCCGGATTCTCGGTCTTTGCTCCGCCCGACAAAACAACTTTTGTTTTTCCGGCCGCTTCCACCGCTTTCCTAAAACATTCTTCGGAACCGCAATATTTTATTTTGGCAATATCGGCGCCCATCTCCAGCGCCATTCTGGCCGCGTAAGCGGTTATTTCAGGAGAAGCATCGTCTTTAACGGCCCCTCCGCGCGGATAAACCCAAGCCAATACGGCCAATCCTTTTTTATGCGCCTCCTCCTCTATTCTGCCGAATTCCGCCAGCATTTTTGACTCATACTGACTGCCTAAATAAATCGTGTAGCCAACCGCCACGGCGCCGATATCAACCGCTTCGCTGACCGAACAAACCTGGCCGGAAAACGGCTCCCCTTCCACTAGCCGACTTTTGCCGTTCAATTTTACAATCAGGGAAATTTTATCTTTATAATCCTGATAATATTTCTCGGCCACCCCCTTTTGCAAAACAACCGCGTTGTACCCGCCCTTGACCGCGATATCTAAAATATAGGCCGGGTCAATACTCCGGCCGATTAAATCCACCGGCCCATGTTCTACTCCGTGGTCATAAGCCAAATACATAGCCTTGCCATCAGTTGTAATTTTTGATAAATCCATAAGTATAAATTAAAATAATTAGGTTAATTCTATAAAACCTTTTTCAAAATTATCTATAATAAGCTGTTCCATTTTTTCCTCGCCCACAAATCCATAAAAAATCTTGTTCCATAACGCCTCCTGATGATGATAAAGATATTTTATCATTTCTTTTCTCTTAACCAAAGCCATGACCGTATCAACCAAATTAAAACTAACGAGCTGTTCTGTGCCGCCCTTGCTCTGATAAAAATCGCCGACGCAATCAACATCTTTCCAAAAACTCAAATCAACACTGTCAACAATGCCCCCCAGCCGACCAATGGCATTTTCCGCTTTTTTCCAATGCATCGCCTCCGGATTCACATGGGGCTCAAGAAGCCGCCAGTCATTTTCATCATCTTTAGCTAAATATCTCTGAACTATCATCCATTTTTTCTGACCCAATCTTTCGTCCAAAACGTCCCCCCTTAAAGAAGCTATCAGTTTCTGCGAAAAATCATCGCCCTTGGCATATTTCCGAAAAAGATTGGAGTAAAAAAGTATTTCGTTAAAATAGTGCAAAAGCAGGCCAATCGTGCGCAAAGTTTCTCCGTTGATGCCAAGAACCGCCGGTAAAATAAAAATCAAACCAAGCTCTTTCAGGTGGCTTATGTTGTGGTATTTCTTTTTTAAAAATTTCTCCGCCACGTCTTTCCAGCGCTGGCTTAAAACCATCATCCCTATTTCCCTTTCTTCAAAATCGTCCGGAGACAAATTTTCATACTGCTTGAAAAAAACGTTGTTCAACCAGTCAGCGTCTTCTATAAACCTGATGGCGCTGAAAACTTCAAAAATATCCTCGTTTTCCAAAAGCTCGTTTACGTTTCTGTAACCCAGAGTTTTTACCACATTTAACGGCGGTTCCGCCACAAAAAGCTCTTTGGCTTTCTCTGTTTTGAGGAAAAAACCCTTCTTATGGCCGGCGACTTTTTTTACAGCCGAAATCAAACCAGCGCATCCTTCTTGCGAATTACAAACAGGACTCCCAAGAGCCTCGGAAAGATGAGTGTCATCTTGCTCTATTTTGTCCAACAAGGCCGAATAAATATCATAACTATGATTGCTTTTGGGACACAAAATGCCCAATTTCTCTTCTATTGTTCGTTTATTGTCTTCGTCAATCTTTTCCAAAACATTATTATGCCCGACGATTTCGGCCATAGCTTTTTCAATATTAATAACGGTATCCTTGTCAGCCCTTAATATTTTGGCAATTTTTTCCGCAGAAGTCATTGGTATTATTTTAGCACTCAAAAAATCAGTTTGCAAAAACAAAAACAGGCTATTTTTAAAAAATAGCCTGTTTTATATTTTAAGTTAAACTTTTAAAAAATCTCTAATTGAAACTGGCAAATCAGCCGCTTGATCTAGCTTGGCAATCTCTTGGCCGATTTCTTTGTATAAATCAATGGCCTCTTTTGTCCGATTGGCCGGGTCAAAATTTTTAAGAACATCGGCAAAAAACATATCTCTTTTCACCAGCTCCGGGCCACCATTCCTCGCCCTGGCCATATAAAGAACCCTATAAATATCGTGAGGGATAAACCTTCGCCATTTCAACCATTTCTCCAATACATCGGAAGAAAAACTTGCGCACTCAAGTCGTTTCCTTAACAAATCAAGCATGCCATCTTTTTCTTTTTTATAAACTTTTCTTTCTTCGGGAGCAAAGGCTTTTATAAAAAACTGAAAATTTTCAATATTTTTTTCTTCGATTAATTCCGAGCCCCAGGCCGTAATAATTTTCTCAATTATAAAAAGTTTTGTCTGAACCAATGTTTCTCCATAAACAGGGACGTGTTTATGCTCGCTATCGCTATACCTTGTGGTAATTTTTTGGCAATCCGGCAAATCCCAATAAACCTTCTTTATAAATTCCAGAAAACTTTTCTCGGCCCGATTCCACGCATCTGAAAAATTATAACCCAGTCTGGATTCTCGCTTTTTCTCTTCAGCTACTCTTTCTTTATCCTTTAAAAACTTATCTAGAAGATTTAGTATATCAACCGCGGCTTTGTCGTTGTGCTTCTCTGTGGCTTTCTTGAGTCCAGCTTTAATAAAAGACTCAATACCCTCATCTTCTTGCTCTGTCAATAACTGCAGAAAAATATCTTTCATTTTTTACCTCCTTGGCCTTGGCCATTTTTATCTTTAATTTTATTCCAGGAATTTTTAAGGTTCAAGCATTACCCCCTGCTACTCCAAACAAAATAGCAAAATAGCAGTCCAAAATCAAGGCCTTGCTTTAATAAAGTACAAACTAGGCCGACCGGTCCATTTTGTACCTTTTTTATTTTCTTTATCTTTTTGGTTTAGTTAAATTAAAAACCCAACTAACTCAAACCAAACTCCTGCTTCAACCACTTATCATTCTCTATTTTATCAACCGTCATATATAAAACATCTTTCCCTAAACAAAAATAAGATTTCAGCATAATTATCACCTCCCCACATTCATAAGGGTATACCCAAACACTATTTTGTAATTTAACAAAACCCAAATTAACCAATTCCTGCCTTAAGCCCTTTCTAAGATTACGCGCGCTTTCTTTAATATCAAAAATAACAACCCGCCATTTTTTATCCCACCATCTCGGTTTTTTAATAATCGCCTCCCGCAATTGATATTTTAATAATTCTCGCTGGCCTTTTTCGGTGAGCCGAACGAAACTTTTATCGTCTCGTTTTTCAAATTTAATCAAGCCCCTGTCTTTTAGTCTTTCAAAATTTCTATTCACATAAGAACCCATATGATATTTTCTTTTCTTTTTATCACGAAATAAATCTATTGCCCGCAAGGCATTGGGCGCCACGGCTGCTACTGTTAAAATTCCGGCTGAAGCAATTGTGGCCAATATAATTTTTCCTATTAAGATTTTAGTTTCTTTTTGCACAACGTTTTTAGATTATTGTTGTTGAACATAAATTATTATTGTTGTTGAACATAAAAGAATACTATCAAAATAATAATTTCCCCGCAAGGTACAAATTGGGCCGACCGGTCCATTTTGTACTTTTTTACTACTTACTTACTTTAAGAAACTACTTTATATAGGAGATTGCCTTAGAGATATTTTTTATATTCTTCTTCAAACAAGGTTATCGTGTAAATCCTTTTTGGCTAATTTGCGCGATTGTTTGTTTGTCATTATGCCCAATATTTCTGCATGTGCCATAACCCATCCAATCCATCTGCCTGCTTTTCGGGTATATTTTTTAAACCCTCTTTTGCCCTAACTCTCGGAAACTTCTTTTTTAATTTTTCTGTAATAAATTTAATTGTGCTTGGATAATATTTATACTTCATATTTTCTTTTTCAAATTAAATTTATTTTTAAGTTTCAAATATACTCAAATTCTACCAGCGCTTTTTCGTAAAGCCCCAGAATATAACCGGTTTCGTCTTTGGTTAACTCAAACCGCGCGCCTTCGTGAGCAATCCTGTTTCTCATTTTATGCGCATGCCAGACCTCATCAAGACTTTTAAACTGCGACGGGTTTATATTGGCCAGTCGCTCACCAAAAGTCTCTCCTGGGTATCCAATCTTTTTTATAATATCGTCCAGCAAACTATCCGCTTCCAAAATAGCCATTCTCCAGTCAGAGGAACTGTCCGACTCCGCGTATTTTTTGATTTTCTCCCATTTTGAGCGCCTTTCCTCATGCGGCGCCTCTATAATAATTTTGGCAAATTCGGCAATCTGCTTCTTTTTAACTTTGACCAATTTAATAAAACTGTAAATTATTCCCAGCGCGGCCAAAAAACAAAAAAGAGCGGAAAAAACTTTTACCCAATATATGACATTCCCGGACCCTGTCGCGCCTCCAAAAACAAAATTATACCCTTCGGCAAAAAAGGAATAAATTTTATAAAAAATATATTCTAAATTTAAATTTGGAGTCCGCATTTTTCAAAAACTTTACCTGTTTCAAATAATTTTTCTTCTTCAAACCACGGCGCGATAAACTGCAAACCAATCGGCAAGCCGTTTTCACTAAGACCATTGGGCAAAGATATCGCCGGCAAGCCGGCCAAATTAGCCCCGCAAGTAAAAATGTCCGCCAAATACATTTCAACCGGATTGCCGGTTTTTTCTCCAATTTTAAAAGCCGAGGTTGGAGTGGTCGGACTTAAAAGTATATCTACCTCCGAAAAAACTTTTTTAAAATCATTTTTCATAGCGCTAACCGCCCTCCTCGCCCTTCCATAAAAAGCGTCGTAATAACCTGATGATAAAACATAATTGCCCAACAAAATTCTTCTTCTCGGTTCATCGCCAAAACCGGCCCGCCTTGTTTTTAAATAATCTTCCAAAAGCGTCTTCCCCTTTTTGGCTAATCCGTATTTTACACCGTCATAACGCGCCAGGTTAGTGGAAACTTCGGCCGGCATAATAATATAGTAAGTTTCCACGACATAATTTAAGCTCGGAATGCTCACTTCTTTTATTTTAAAACCCCGCGTTTTTAAATTATTTATCGCCTTTTTTGTGTTTTTTATGACATCTTCGGAAATTCCCTTGTTCTCTCCTTCCATATTAAAAAATTCTTTCGGAACGCCAACGACGAAGTCCGACTTTGTTGCAGACTTGTGGGAAATCGGATTTCCCACAGAAGTGGAATCCAGCGGATCTTTGCCTTTTATGGCGCCGAAAATTATTTCCGCGTCTTCCACTGTTTTTGTTAAAGGCCCGATCTGGTCCAAAGAAGAAGCCATAGCGATTAAACCCCGCCTTGAAACAGAGCCGTAGGTCGGCTTTAAGCCCACCAGGCCGCAAAAAGAGGCCGGTTGGCGTATAGAGCCGCCAGTGTCAGAACCCAAGGCGGCCAAGCATTCTTGTTGAGCCACGGCCGCCGCCGAACCGCCAGAAGAGCCACCCGGCACCCTTTTCAAATCATAAGGATTTTTGGTCGGGCCGAAAGCGGAATATTCGGTTGAGACGCCCATGGCAAACTCGTCCATGTTTGTCCTCCCCAAATAAACAGCGCCTTGGTTGTCTAATTTTTCTATTACGGCGGCGCTGTATGGCGCGTTGAAATTTTCAAGAATTTTTGACCCGGCCGAGCATTTTTTGCTTTTTATTAAAATAAGATCTTTAACCGCCAGAGGAATTCCGGCCAAAAGCGGCAATTCTTTTCCTAATTTAATTTTTTTATCTACTGCTTCGGCCTGCTCAAACACATCGTCAAAAACTTCAAGATAAGCATGGATATTTTTATCATGCCTTTTTATGTTTTCCAGATAAAAATCCACCAACTCGCGCGCTGAAATTTCTCCGCCCCGCAATAACTCATGAGCCTTCTTTATGTTTAATTCGGCAAGATTAATCTTTGTCATAATACTTTTTTAACCTTCACAAATCCCCTTTCCAGCTCGGGCGCCTGTTTTAGCAAATCTTCTGTATATTCTCCGCTTTTCCCGAAAATTGCATCTTCTCTTAAATCATTTTTCATCCCGTCTTCAAAAACTTCGCCCGCAAAAGACACCTTTTTTAATTTGGAAACAAAAAACAAAACACGTTCCATGTCTCCCCTCAAAGATTCTATTTCCTTATCGTCAACCCCGATTCTTCCGAGGGCCGCCAATTTTTTTACTTCTTCTTTGGTGATCATATATTTATCATATACTAACTCAGCAGTTTTATGAACTCTTGTTCGCTTAAAATTTTAACATCTAGTTTTTTGGCTTTTTCAAATTTTGAGCCCGAATTTTCTCCGGCCACGACAAAATCCGTCTTTTTTGAAACCGACTCGGAAACATCGCCGCCAAACTCTCTTATTTTTTCTTTCGCCACTTCCCTATCCATGGCGGACAAACTTCCGGTCAGAACAAAAGTCTTGCCGATAAATTCTTTCTTTTTCTTGCCAGCCTTAAAATTTTGAACTGCCGCATATTTCAGTAATTTATCAAGCCAACGACGATTATAATCATCCCTAAACCAGCCATAAATGCTCTTGGCAACCACCGGCCCTATATCATAAATTGATTCCAGCTCTTCTAGTCCGGCTTTTCTGATATTCTCCAGACTGCCGAATCGAGAAGATAAAACTTGGGCTGTTTTCTCCCCCGCATGCATAATCCCCAAAGCAATTATAAATCTAGGCAAAGAAATTTTTCTGCTTGCCTGTATTGACCTTACCAAATTCCCGGCTGATTTTTCGGCAAACCTCTCAAGCGGAATCAAATCACCCTCTTTTAATTCAAAGAGGTCGGCTGAATTTTGTATCAAGCCCTGGTCTAAAAGCGCGTCAATAATTTTGGGGCCCAAACCTTCAATATTAAAAGCGGGTCTTGAAGAAAAATACTGGAGGCTTCTTTTTCGTCTTGATGGACACTTTTGATTCACGCATCTTAAAAGTATCTCTCCCTTATCTTCTTCCGCCTTGGCGCCGCAAACCGGACAGTTTAAAGGCATCTTAAAAACTTTTTCTTTGCCGCTTCGTAATTCTTTCAAAACTTTTTTAACATCCGGAATCACATCGCCGGCGCGGGCCACCACTACGGTATCGCCGATTTTTAATCCCAGCCGGCTTATTTCGTCTTTATTATGAAGCGTGGCGCGGCTTATGACCGCTCCTCTTATCGGCACCGGCTTTAAAACGGCTACGGGCGTCAAAACTCCGGTGCGCCCGACCTGCACTTTTATGTCTTCAACCGTGGTCACATTTTCTTCGCTCGGAAATTTCCAGGCGATAGACGCTCTTGGCGATTTTCCGACAACCCCAAACTCGTCGGCCAACTCATTGTCATTCACGCCCACCACCAAACCGTCAATTTCATAAAGAAGCTTGCCGCGGTCAATTTTCTCAAAAAATTTTTTAACTTCATTGATGTCGGCGCAAAATTTGCCAGGCACCGGCCTTACTCCAAGCCTTAAAAGCTCTTCGTGCTCTTCGTTTTGTTTATTTAAGCCCAAAAACTGCCAGGCCATAAAACTTAAATTTCTTGAAGCCGTTATTTTTGGATCCAGTTGCCGCACCGAACCGGCAGCCAAATTTCTTGGATTGGCATAATCTTTGGAAAATTTTTTAAAATTTTTTTTGGCGATAAAAACCTCGCCTCGTATTTCACAGGTTTTGGGCTCAAGCAGACGCAACGGTATGGCTTGAATAGTTTTTAAATTACGAGTTATGTCCTCGCCGATTTTTCCGTCGCCGCGCGTGGAACCCCGAACAAACGCGCCTTTTTCATAAACAAGAGAAACGGCCAACCCATCTACTTTAAATTCAGCAAAATAATCCATTTTTTTGGCTTGTCCCGAGCGAAGTCGAGGAATCAGTTTTTTAATTCTACTTTCCCATTCTTTTATTTCTTCAAAAGAAAAAGCGTCCTGAAGCGAAAACATCGGCCGAGAATGCTCCACTTTTTTAAATTTATCCAGGGACTTGCCGCCGACCCGCTGGGTCGGCGAGTCAGAAGTAATAAATTCCGGAAATTTTTTTTCCAAAATATCCAATTCGTATTTTAAAGCATCCAAGGCCGCGTCGGAAATTTCCTGGCGGTCCAAAACATGATACAGGTAACGATGGCGGTTTATCGTTTCTTTCAATTTTTCTATTCTTTGTCTGGCTTCGCGTTTGTCCATTTTAAAAATTAAAAAAACTTAAAATATCAAAATTAATAAAAAACGATAAAAGCGAACCGGCTATAAGAAACGGCGCGAAAGGAATCCTGCTCATCATGGTATATTTGCCCTTTTTAAGAACGATCAGCAACAGGCCGACAAACGCCCCCAACCAGAAAGAAATCAAAAAAGCTGAAAATGTTTTAACCGGGCCCAGCAGCCAACCCAAACCCAAAGCCAGTTTCGCGTCGCCAAAACCCATCCACTTTCCTTTTGACAAAAACCACAATGCCGCAAAAAATAAAAAAAAGACAACCCCGGATAAAAAAGCGAAACCGGGTTTCGCATATTTTGTGTGCGCCAGTAAGTTTAAAAACGCCAAAACATTAAAAATCCAAACAATTTTATTGGGAATTATAAAATGCCGCAAATCATAAACGGCAATAATTATTAACAAACTAACAAGCAGCCAAATATAAGGATAAAGAAACCAACAAATATCGCAACTATCGAAGTTGAACTTCGATAGTTGAAAAGTTGCCAAAAACAATACGCCTGTTATTATTTCTACTGCCGGGTATTGCCAAGATATTTTACTGCCACAGCCGCGGCATCTGCCTTTTTGAATCAAAAAACTAAAAACCGGAACAAGCTCGCGCCATTTAAGTTTTTTGCCGCAGGAAAAACAGCGCGACTCTCCCCCCAAAAACGACTCTCCGCTGTTAAGCCGAAAAATGACTACATTCAAAAAACTGCCGACCGCGGCGCCAAAAACAATAATAAAAACATGCGTTAGCATGTTTTTATTATAACTCATAAACTTTACGAGAACTATATATTATGGAGCTACATCATAACAATACGAACCAGAATGAGCAGCATTACATTTTGCCGTGTCTATAAACCATGTTCCGGTGCAGCCTGTCGGGATACCATCTTTGTCGCTGGCCAAAGCCGGATTCGTTGACTCTTCCAAAGAAGCGCCCAGATGATAATTCAATCCGCCTGAGCACAATTCATAGGAATAGGCGACGGCGCCAAGAGGATCGGTGGCAACAGTAGAAATATGACCGCCGGTAACCAAGGCCGCCAAAGTGGCCGGATAAGCGCTATTCGCGTCAAAATAAAGCTCCATGGCCAATTGCAATTGTTTGACATCGGCGATTCGGCGCGCGTCTCGCGCTTTCTTGCGGGCGCTATTAAAGGACGCTAAAACAACTGACGCCAAAACACCAATAATGGCAATAACCACCAAAAGCTCTATTAAAGTAAAACCTTTATTTTTTTTCATTTTTTAAAAATATTAAAACTTTTCGACCCTTATTTAGCTTAATAATAATTATATCACTACGTTAGCAAAAATTAACGAAGCGGGTGTGGATAACCCAGCCGCTGGCGGGGCAAACACTAAACACTCATGGCAATATTGTAAATCGGAACCAGCACGGAAGCCAAAAGAAGAGCGACCACAACGCCCAAAACTATGGTCATTAACGGTTCCAGCATGCTAATCAGCATTTCCAGCGACTGGTCAACTTCTTTTCTGTAAAAATCAGCCAGCATTTTCAAAATAAAATTTAATTTTCCTGTTTCTTCCCCTATTTTTATCATGTGGGAAGCCAGCCGGGGAATTTGTTCAAAGCGGGAAAAACTCTCAGAAATATTGCCGCCGCCCTTAACCGCCTCTTTGGTTTCCATCAAAATAAGCTTATAAACATGGTTGCCTATCACACCTGACGTGATATCCAAAGACCTCAGCATACTCACTCCGCCGCTAAACAAAGTCTGCAAATTATCGGTTATTCTTGAAACATAAAGATTTCTATAAAGCGTGCCGATATAAGGAACGGATATTTGAAGCTGAGAAATAAACATTTTTCCGTCTTTTGTTTTGCTATAGCGCCAAAAAAGTACAACCCCCGCAACCAAAAAAACCAGCAGCAAGGCTCCATAGTTGGTTAAAAAACCACTAACCCATATAACGGCACCCGTGTAAATAGGAACATCCTGCTGCCCGCTTTCTTCTATTATACTGGCCAGCTGCGGAATAACAAAAACGAGCATCAAAACGAGCACGGCAAAAAAAGAAAATAAAACAAAAGCCGGATAAACGAGGGCCCTGACGGCTTTTGAAGAAAGTTCATGAGACCGCTCAAGATAATCGGCCAGATACTTAAAAACTTCTTCCAATTTACCAGATTCTTCTCCTGACTTCACCATGTTTACGTAAAATTCCGAGAAAAGCTTTGGATGTTTGGCGATTGCCTCTGAAATTCTTAATCCGCCCTTAATGTCATCCACAACTTCGGCCAAATAGCGCTTCAAGGCGGGACTTTCCGTTTCGGCCGCCAAAAGCTCAAAAGATGTCAGGGCAGGAACTTTTGCCTCAAAAAGAGTGGCTACTTGCCTTGAAAATATAACAATATCAATATTTTTTATGCGCTCAAAAGAAAACAAGTCTTTCTTAAAAAAATCCGCCCCGCTTTTAACCGGCTCCAGAGTTATTATTATAAGATTTCTTTTTTGCAAAGACCGCAAGGCGATTTCAAAAGTCGCGGCATCCATCTGGCCTTCTTTCACCTCTCCTTCTGTTGTTGTCGCTTTATATTTAAAAAGCATGATTATTTTGCCAATTCCATCAATGTTTTTGGGCGCATAGAAAAAGTCATGGCGCTATCCAAAGAAATCTCGCTCTGGCGAACCAAATTCAAAAGCGATGAATTCAAACTGACCATCCCATCTTCGGAGCTGGTTTCAACCACAATGTCTATTTCGTGGGTCCGGGCTTCCCTAATTAAATTGCGCACGGCCGTATTAACAATAAGCAGCTCGTAGGCGGGAATCAGCCCGCCGGAAAGACGAGGAATCAAGCGCTGCGAAAAAATGCCGATCAAAGAACCCGCCAATTGAAGCCTTATTTGATTTTGATTAGCCGAAGGAAAAGAATCAATAATTCTGTCCACTGTTTGACTGGCATTGTTCGTATGCAAAGACGAAAGAACCAAGTGCCCGGTTTCAGCGGCAGTTACGGCAATAGCTATGCTGTCGGCGTCGCGCATTTCTCCAATCATCGCCACGTCAACATCCTGCCTGAACATGGCGCGCAAGGCATTGTTAAAACTTTTTGTGTCATAACTCACTTCGCGCTGGTCAATAATTGATTTGTCCGGAATAAACAAACTTTCTATCGGATCTTCAATCGTTATGATATGCCGGCTTGTTTCGTGATTTATAACGTCAACCATCGCGGCCAGCGTTGTTGATTTGCCGTGGCCGGTCGGCCCAACCACCAAAAAAAATCCTTGCTGCCGTAAAGCAAAAGTCTTCAAAGCGTCCGGCAAATTAAGCTCTTCCAATGTTTTTATGCGTGGCTGGACAACGCGCATGGCAATGCCCAAAAAACCGCGCTGCCTAAAAGCATTGCATCTAAAACGCGCCTTGCCTTCAAAATCATAAGCGAAATCAACCTCGCCGTTTTCCAGCAGTTCCTTTCGCTGTTTTTCATTAACCATCAAACTAACAAAACTTTCTAAATCCTTCGGGGTCAAAACAGGATTTTTCCCCAAAAAAACCAAAGAGCCGCCGGTTCTTATGGCCGGATGATGGCCGACGGAAAAATGAATATCGGAAGCGCCCGATTCTACCACGGTCAAAATTATTTCCGCCAATTGTTTAGAATAATCACTTGACATTGCTTTTTGATAAAAGATCTTTAACTTTTTCAACGACCTCGCTTGGTGTATAATTAGCCTTTATAATATACTCGGAAACACCGAATTTTTTTCCTTTTTCCATATCGTCTTTCTGGCCCTTGTTGCTTAAAACAACAAACAAAAATTTATCCAGCATATTATTTTCTTTCAGCGCTTGCAAAAATTCAAAACCATCCATTTTGGGCATTAAAATATCCAACAAAATCACTTCGGGCAAAAAACCATTTTTTATTTTCGCCAAAGCTTCTTCGCCGCCGCGGGCAACTTCAACATTAAAACCGGACGACTTAAATTTCACCGCGTATATTTCCAAAAGAAAATCGTCATCGTCAATCAAAAAAATATTTGTTTTTTTATTTTTTTCCATTTTTTCTTTATTTTGCTAATTATTTGTTAACAATTTAATGTCTAACCACAATAGTTTGCCATCCGGCTGATTTGCCTAAAATTGAATCGGTTTCAAGATTATATTCCAAGATATAACCAAACCCATCTTCAGAAGTATAACAATAGACATGGTCGTCCGAAACACCGCAAGACCCCTCGCCTTTGTCAAGCGGATCGGCTGACATATGTACAACAAATTCACCTGAAATTAAAACGCTTGAAAGACAGTCGGCGCTCCCGTCAATAACGATCCTGCCGCAAACAGGAAACAACTGATTGCTTCCCGCATACAAATTCAACGCATTCTGCAATTCTTTCATGTCTCGCTCCCTTCTAGAATCCCTGCTTCTCTTTTTGCTATCCACAAAAAGAAAAGTGACAAACGATAAAATCATCGCGGCGGCGGCAACCACCACCATCAATTCAATAATTGTAAAACCGGCTTTTTCTTTTTTTCCCTTCATCATTTTGTTTGTACGCTTTCTTTTAATTCTTCCAGCCCCGTCTTTCCTTCCAAAACTTTCAGAATGCCGTCTTCTCTCATTGTCAACATTCCTTGATTTCTCACTTCTTTCATTATATCAGATTCGCCCGCGTTTGTTAAAATTATTTTTTCCAATTCCGGAGTCATTTGAAAAACCTCAAATATGCCGGTGCGGCCGCGCACTCCCCGAGGGCAGGATGATGACGGAAAAGATTGATATATTTCTTTGGGCATATTGATTTTTGTTTTAATAAACGGCGGAGCGTCCTTCAGTTCTTTTTCTATTATCTCCTTCATCGCGCCCTCTAACCGAAAAGGTTTTCTTGATTCTTCGCAAAGAGTCCTCACTAAACGCTGCGCCACCACCAAAATCAAAGTGGACGGCAGCAAAAACGGCTCAATCCCCATATCAAGCAAGCGCGGGATGGCGCTGATAGAATTATTGGTATGCAGGGTGGAAAAAACCAAATGGCCGGTCAAAGCGGCGCGAATGGCCAAGGCGGCGGTTTCGTTGTCTCTAATTTCGCCAACCATGATTATATCCGGGTCCTGCCTTAAAACCGACCTTAAACCGCTCGCGAAATCATAATCAATTTCCGGCCGCACCTGCGACTGGCTAACGCCGGCAATGTTATATTCAACAGGATCTTCCAAGCTAACCACATTAAATTTTTCTTTATCAAGCATATTAATCATTGAATAAAGAGTGCTTGTCTTGCCTGAACCCGTGGGTCCGGTAACAAGAATTAGGCCGTATGGCTTTTTCAGAGCATTTTTTGTCAGTTCAAGATTGCGGCCCAACAAACCAAGTTTTTCCAGCGTATTCAAAGATTCAGCGGACGACAAAACCCTTATAACCACTTTCTCTCCAAAAAAAGTCGGGAAAGTAGAAACCCTGAAATCAACTTGCTGGCCCAGGGCCGGCGCCCCAAAACGGCCGTCTTGCGGCTTGCGTTTTTCGTCCAGCTTCATGTTGGTAAGAATTTTTATCCTGGACACAATGGCCTCGTGAACTTTAAGCGGCAAAGTAAGGCTGGTATGCAAAATGCCATCCACACGGAATCTTACATTCAGCCTGTCGCGCTGGGGCTCTATATGAACATCCGAAGCTTTGCCTTCTATGGCATGTTTCAAAATCACGGCGACCATTTTAGTCACAGGGGCGTCTTCTTTTCTTATCCGCGGAGATTCGGCGTTTTCCAAAACAAGATTCTGGCCTATGACTGACTCCAATTCATCCAAAATCTTTGCGGTTTCACCCCCCAAACTTCTATAATCTTCCAGAACAAATTCCAAATCAGACAAAGAAATTAAAAAAATCTTAAAAGGCAAATTTAATTTAGAAGACAAAAACTGCAAAGCTTCGCGCGCTTCCATGTCATCCGGATTAACAATGCCCATATGCACAACGCCGTCTTCAAGCGCCAAAGGAACAAACTTATAGTGTTTCGCGGATTCTTCCGGTATTTGCTTTAAAATCTCTAACGGAATATGAACCGAAGACGTAACTTTCTTTACGGGAATATTAAACGCTTCGCTTTTTGCTTGGGTAATAGCGTCTTCTGAAACGCCGCTTCCAATCAAAACTTCTTCCAAAGAAATATTCTTTGAATTCGCCTCCCTCTTGCTTCTGACAAGCAGGTCGGTGCTAACAATATTTTTCTTGACCAATGTTTCTCCAAAAGACATATTACTCTAGTGGCAAAAAAGGATTTTTCTTTCCTTTGTATTTAGGCGTCCCGATATCAAAACTTAAATCATTCAAAGATTTAAAACTCTCGCTCTTAAAAAATTCTGTGTCCAAGTTCATGGTCTTAATTTTGTTTATCGTCGCGATAAATTCTTTCCTAAAAATTTCATTTTTAAAATTTTTTTCCTTCACCGCGACCGACTGTTCATTTTTCTGTTTTGTGTACCCAAAATAACCGGCGGCCAGAAAGATTATCAAAACAATTATAAAAATGATGTTTGCTTTATCTTTTATCATTGTTTTTATTTTTTAAAATAAGCGGTTGCCTTAATAGTAAACTCGTATAAATTTTCTTTATCGGCGGAGAAAATTATCTTATTTATATCCACTAAACGCAGGCTGTTTTCAATCTCTTCAACAAGCGCCTTAAAGCCTTCGTAGGAGCCGAGAAAAAAAGCGTCTATGTTTAATTTTTTGTAATCTGAATCGACAGAAGAAGAAGAAGAATCAGCAGAAACCGCTTCGTAAAAATTTATATTTTTGATAATAACTCCTTTTGCTTCGGCCACATTTGACAGCTGAAAAACAAAATTGATTGATTCGGATTTTTCCGGAATTATCTTTGAAAATTTGGACAATTCATCGGCCGTTATTAAATTAAATTTAGAAAGAAGATTGTCTCGCAGTTCAACAAGCTGGCGGGAAGTATCAAGAATTTCATTAAAAGCCAGCCGCTGCCCCCTCAACTCTTCAATTTCCTTTAAATACGGGTTAGTCCAGGTCAAAAACATGGCTATGGCCGCGCCGATAAACAAAAGGCTGATTATATTTCTCATCATAAATTTAAAGTAGAAAAATTAAATATTATTTCCAGGTCAAAAGAAACATTGCCTCCTTGAGTTAAAACAAAATTGGAAAAAGTAAAATTTTCTATCTCTTTTGTTTTTTCAAAAACTTTCACCTGCTGCGCCAGCGCGGCATAATTTTTTGCCTCTCCGCGCAAACCAACTTTTTCTTTTACGGGATCATGGGAGTAATCAAACCTTGAAAATCTTACGCCGGACAAAGTGTTCTCTTCAAGAAAACTAAAAATGCGCGAAGGAAAAGGATGATAAGCGATAAAATTTTTGACCATACTAATACCTGAAGACAAGTTTTCCATCTCTTTTATGGCCTCCGAGTCAAAAGACGCCTTGGCCCGCTCCAAAGAAACCGAAAGGTCGTCCAGCTGCCGGTTAATAACCTCCTTGTAAACAAGGGTTCCCAAAAAAAACAACGACGACAAAACAAACAAAAAAATAGAAATTTTTAAAATCTGCCCCAAACCGGCTCCTCTATAAATAATCTTGTCGGTCTGCGAATATTTTGTTTTTGGTATAAAAGATATTTTGTCTTGCATTATGATAATCCTTTTAAGGCTAATCCCGCGGCGGTTGAAAATGTCGGGCCGATTTCTTTCAAAACCCCCTGCAAAAACGGAGGATAATCTGTTTTTGCGAACGGATCGGCCAGCACAACCTCCACGCCTAAATTTTTAACGGCCATATCCACAACTCCGTTCAACAGCGCTCCTCCTCCCGACAGAACCACCTGTCCGACAGAACTATTGTACTTCCTGTTATAAGCGTGGATAAACTGCTTGGCCTCTGAAAAAATTAAATTTAAAACAGATTCTGAAACTTTTACAATGTCTTTGTGTTCCGGCTTTGACGAAAGACCTATCTGCTGTTTCATTTCTTCGGCTCTCTCAAAACTGATTCCCAGCGATCTTGAAATGGCGTTGGTTATGGCGCAGGCGCCCGCATCAATCGTAAACGACGAACGCAGGACTCCGGCTTCAACAATACTCATCTTGGTGGAAGAAGCCCCCAAATCAATGACTGCCACCGGCGTCGTCGGCCTGAAAATCAAGGAACGCCATCCGCTAAAAATTTCAACCTCAAATAATTTTATTTTTAAATTGGAACCGGACAAAATATTCTGATATTTTCGAATGGCATCCTTATAGATAACGGCCAGAAGCACTTCCACTATTTGTCTTTTTGCAATACCCGAAGATTCCGGCTCGCTGGTATTCAAAATCCACCAATCAACCTCCACCTCATTAAACGGAACGGGGATATATTTGCGCGCTTCAAATTTTATCACTTCATCCATGGTTTTTTTGTCTTCCACCATCGGAACCTTGATTGTCGTGATAAAACTGCTTTTAACCGGAATAGCCACGGCCGCCTCTTTCGCGTTGGCGCCCGATTCTCTAAAAAGATCTTTCAGCATTTCGGTTGCCACTCCCTCGGACAACTGCACAATTTGGCCGATGGGCTGTTTGACGTAAGGCCCCGCGGCCAGCTCGCCGTAAGTTTCCAAAAACGCCCTTTCTTTTTCTTTTCTCAATTGCACAATTTTTATTGACGAACTGCCAATGTCCACACCAACAACACTCTGATGCTGCGACCAGATTCTGATTATTTTCGGAAAAAACTCGGTAAAAATGTTTTTTGCCATTGCATTTCTTACAATTTTATTATATCACAAAAAATAGTTTATTATATTGCAATAATAACGCTATGTGGATAAATTCCATTTTAAACCTAATCTTCCCTGAAAAATGTTTCGGCTGCGGAAAAGAAAAAATCTTATTATGCCAAAAATGCGCGGCGAAATTGCCGTACCCTGAAACAGAAAAAAATGAGCCCGATATCTTCGGCGCCGCGTCCTATGAATCGCCCGTCATTAAAAAACTTATCAAAGCGCTGAAATATAAAAAAGCCGGGCGAGCCGCCAAACCCCTGGCTGAACTTCTATCTTCCCGCTTGTCCCCAATGTTCGAAGTTGAACTTCGAACATTGGTTATTATTCCGATTCCGCTTTCCCCTAAACGCTTACGGGAACGGGGCTTTAATCAAGCAGAGTTAATCGCCCGGCACTTGTCTGAAATAATGTCTGTTAAAATCCTGACTAATGTCCTTTATAAAAATCGCCATACGGTTTCCCAGGTTGAAATAAAAGACAGGCAAAAAAGATTAAAAAATCTTGAAGGGACTTTTTCGGTAAAAAATGCCGAACTCATAAAAGACAAGGAAATTTTCGTGCTGGACGATGTTTCAACCACCGGCGCCACGATAAACGAAGCGCGCCGGGCCTTGAAAAAGGCCGGCGCGAAAAAAGTAATCGGGCTAGTCGCGGCGCGGTGAGAAAAATCAGAATAAAAGAATAAGTTTTCAAGCGCAACAAATGGCGGGCGCGACCGGATTTGAACCGGCGATCTTCTCCGTGACAGGGAGATGTGTTAACCAGGCTACACCACGCGCCCAAAAATTTTTCAATGTGCCGAGGGTGAGAATCGAACTCACGACCTTGGGTTTATGAGTCCCATGCTCTAACCAACTGAGCTACCCCGGCCTCATCCTTTAATATTTATACAATATAATTTAGCGTAAAAACCGCCAGATTGCAATAATAAAAATTTTATTGTAAAGTAAAAATATTGCGCCTTGACGCATTTGCCGCGGGGAAGTGTAACGGTTGCACGGGAGGCTCATAACCTCCAGGTAGGTGGTTCAATTCCACCCCCCGCAAAATTTGCTTTTGTTATAAATTTTACGAAGCGTTGGCACAAGAAACGGCGGAGCAATGGACTTTATCAAATATACCAAATCATACCTTGCGTCCGCTTTCATTTGTTTAATTCTTTCTACAAATTCGTCCCCCACCGATATTATTCCCTTAATGCCCACTCCGACTATGGTATGAGGAAAACTTTTCTCTCCGACAAATTCTACAAACGATGTTTCAAACGGTCTTAAAAGGCTTTTGAACCCTTCGGGAGTAAATCTCCAATAATCGGACGGGTAATCGTGTATTGGAAAATTCATAACCGAACTGATTATTAAAACTCCATTAGGTTTGAGTATTCTGTGGGCTTCTTCAACTGCTTTTCGGGCAAATTCTACGTGTTCCAGCGTGCTTAAAACAATAACCGTTCCAACTGATTTGTCTGGCAAGTCTATGTTGTGCAGGTTAAGAATGACATCAACCCCTAATCCCTCCCGCATATCAGCGCCGACATATTTTTTTTCTGGGAAATATGGACGGAGGTCTGCAAATTTACCCTCTACTTGCAAAGAACCAAACTCGTAAATCGGCTCTTGGATAGGCAGAGTTTCCGCGCATATTCTTACAAAATTTTTGTTTAATTGACTGCTCATATTTTTGTAGTCTACGATTTGCGACCATGTCAGCAAGCGCTGATTTAGGTCATTTCTTATTCAATTTTATGTTTTTATGTTATCACTTTTTCTTGAAAATGAAAGCGTTGAATGTTATCCACTTACTCTTGCTTTTTGAAAAATAGCCAAATATGCTATAATGACATTAAGTTAATAAGAAAATTATGGACAAACTGAAACTCATTTCTGTACAAAAAACACTCTCGCTACGTAAAATAAGCATATTTTCTACAAAAGACTTCGCAAGGACTTTTAATGTAGACCCCAAAACGGCACGGGCTTTTTTGAGTTACAATACAAAAACAGGGGCTTTTAGAAGGCTCAAAAGGGGCGCCTACTGTCTGGCCAGCGAACTTCTGGCAAAGTTTGAAATTGCCAATTATTTGCACCAGCCCTCTTATATATCTTTTGAAACAGCAATGTCTTATTACGGCCTAATTCCAGAAACCGTCTATACGATAATTTCCGCCACCACCAAAGCCCCAAAAACTTTTGAATTTGAGAACCAGTCTTATCAATACATCAAAATTAAAAAGAATTTTTTCTTTGGCTATTCGCCCGTTAAAATCAGGGATAAAACAATACGAATGGCAGACAAAGAAAAAGCCTTGTTGGACTATTTATATTTGGCGTCGTTAAAAAAACTACCAATTAACGAACGACTAAACTTAAACAAACTAGATAAAAAACAACTTGATTTTTATGTTAATTTTTTCAAAAAACATTTAAGGAAAAATAAGGCATTTTTAGATTTAGTAAAAAACCTAAAATATGATTTCTCATAAATTCATAAACGAATTAAGCGTCAAGAACCAAACATCGGAGGAAAACATTGCCAGAGAATACTGCCAGCATTTATTTTTATCTTATCTCTATAAGAAGAATGGCTCTGAAAAAATGCTTTTCAAGGGAGGAACGGCCTTGCGAATAGTTTTTCAAAGCCCGAGGTTTTCAGAGGACTTGGATTTTTCCGCCGCCAACGAACTCACCATTGCCGATATAAACAAATTGATTAACGCAACCTTGGACGAAATTAAAAAAGAAGGCATTAATTGTGAAAAAACTGTTAACGCGGGAACCGAAGGAGAAACAAGTGAAGGATATTTTTGTCTCGTTAATTTAAAACTGCTTGATTTTAATTCTAAAATAAAAATTCAGGTGTCTTTTCGGCAAGCAAAAGAAATGAGCAGTAACAGCATTTTAATACAAAGCGACTTTCTGCCTCCTTACACAATTATTTTTCTTGGAGAAAACAAGTTAGTCGCTGAAAAAGTTTTGGCTCTTTTGGACAGAGCCAAGCCCCGAGACTACTTTGACCTCTATTTCATTTTAAGAAATCCCGAACTGAAAAACTATGTACCAAAATTAGAAAACCTGAAAGATAAACTACTGGCTCTTTTGGCAAAACAAAACGGCTGGGAAAAAGAATTAAAGATATTTTTACCTGTCGGGCACCACCAACTACTTAAAGATTTCAAGGAACGACTTGCTAAAGAAGTTGAATTGCGCGTTTCCAACAACTAACATTTAGGCCGTGGTTTTAACTCTAACTGCGGATTATCCTTAATAAAATCCACTATTCTGGCTATATCTTGTATTATTTGGTTCCAGCTGACTTTTATCTCCGCAAATTTTACAAAGTAAAATTTGCGAGGCTCGCCCTCAGGCGGCCCGCAACATTAAATAACTGCTCAAAAATTAAAAATATGCTATAATAAATTTATCAGCGTATTATAATTAATACTATAAAATATGTTAGAACTAATCCAAGAAAATAGTTGGATTCTGGCGGCCATCGCCATCTGGGTTCTGCCATGGAAAGGCGTAGCCCTGTGGAAAGCAGCCAGACTTGGCCAAAAAGTCTGGTTTATAGCGATACTTGTAGTAAATACTCTGGCTCTTTTGGAAATTTTCTACATTTTTGTCATCGCCCGCAAAAAAACCGTAGAAATTGCCAAAGCAGAAAAATAAACCTATACTCGTAAATGGAGAGGTGGCTGAGTGGTTGAAGGCGGCGGTCTTGAAAACCGTTGTGGCGGAAACGCCACCGCGAGTTCGAATCTCGCCCTCTCCGTTTAGGTTTTTAGCTTTTTATATTCCGCAACACTTTTTGAACTTTTTGCCGCTACCACAAGGACAGGGATCATTTCTCCCGACTTTTCCATCGGTAGTAGAATCTCTAACAGGCAAGCCCGCCGCAACTCCTACTGGCGGCTGATTTTCCTGTTTCTGCACATTCTGAATCAAACTAACAAAAGTCGCGCCGATGGCTCTTTCCAAATCTTTAAATAATCTCATCCCCTCGTTTTTATACTCAACCAGCGGATCCTGATTGCCATAAGCGCGCAAACCGACAGAAGAACGCATATAGGCCATTACTTCCAAGTGGTCTATCCAAAGCATATCAATCACGCGCAAAAAAACATTTCTCTTCACTTCAAAAAATTGCTCCACGCCGAATTCTTTCTCCTTGCCCGCCGTAGTCTTGACGAAGGCGGGCTTATCCTCCATCTTTAACCCATCAATAATTTCATCCAATTCATTTTTCCCCGCAAAAAGAATTTCCCGCCTTAGTTTGTAAATTTTTTCTCGCTGTTTATTCAAAACATCATCATACTCAAGCAAGTGTTTTCTGGCGTCAAAATTTATTCCCTCTATTTTTGCCTGCGCCGACTCAATCGCCCGGGAAACAAATTTATTCTCAATCGGCTGGTCTTCCGGAACGCCCATGCTAGCCATCATATTTTTTATTTTTTCCGAACCAAAAACACGCATCAAATCATCTTCCAAAGAAACAAAAAATCTGCTCTCGCCCGGATCGCCCTGGCGGCCGGAACGGCCGCGCAGCTGATTATCTATGCGCCGCGCCTCGTGCCGCTCGGTACCAATCACGTACAAACCTCCAGCCTCGCAAACAATTCGACTTTGTTCGGGGTTTTGAGGGTTACCCCCTAAAACTATGTCTACGCCACGACCGGCCATATTGGTCGCCACCGTCACCATTCCTTTTTTGCCCGCCTGAGCGATAATCTCCCCTTCTTCCTCGTGATGCTTGGCATTCAAAAGCCGATGCGGCACTCCTTCTTTTTTTAAAAGAGCCGACAAGTATTCGTTTTTCTCAATTGAAACGGTGCCGACAAGAACCGGCTGCCCTTTTTCGTGCCGCTCTTTTATTTCCCCGACAACAGCTTTCAGCTTCCCCTGCTCTGTCGGATAAACCAAATCAGAACTATCTTTTCTTATTAAAATTTTATTTGTCGGAACAGCAATAACTTCAAGACTGTAAACTTTATAAAATTCTTCGGCCGAAGTAAGCGCCGTGCCGGTCATGCCGGAAAGCTTTTTATACATCCTGAAATAATTCTGAAAAGTAACGCTCGCCAGCGTACGCGATTCTTTTTGCACAGAAACCCCTTCTTGGGCCTCAATGGCTTGATGGAGCCCCTCTGACCAGCGGCGGCCCGGCATCAGCCGGCCGGTAAATTCATCCACTATTATTATCTCATTGCTCCCGCCCGGGCGGGCAGGTTTTACGACATAATCCCGGTCGCGCTTAAAAAAAACCCGAGCCCGCAAAGCCTGATTCAAATGATGCACGTATTTTATCCCTTTTTCCGTATAAATATCCTTGATTCCCAATATTTTTTCAACTTTTTCAATTCCTTCCTCGTTTATTGAAACAGCTTTTTGTTTTTCGTCAATTGCGTAATGTCCATGCCTACCGCCTGCCTGGTCGGCAGACAGGGCAGACAGGTCCTCTTCTTTAAGATTGGGAACGATTTTTGAAAAAGTTTTATAAAGGTCGGCCGATTCTTCATCCGGCGCTGAAATTATCAGCGGTGTCCGCGCTTCATCAATCAAAATTGAATCAATCTCGTCAACAATGGCATAATAAAAACCTCGCTGAGCCAAATTATCTTTTCCATAAGCCATGCTGTCGCGCAGAAAATCAAATCCAAATTCATTATTGGTGCCGTAAGTGATATCGGCCGCGTAAGCTTCTTGGCGCGAGCACGGCTTCAAAAATTCATGCACTACCTTAAAAGAACCGAATATGTCGCGCTCTTCATCAAGTTTTGAATTCGGGTCATACAGATAACTGGCCTCATGATTTATGCAGCCGACAGACAAACCGAGCGCGTGGTAAATCTGCCCCATCCAGACCGCGTCCCTCCTTGAAAGATAATCATTCACGGTCACAACATGCACTCCCTTGCCCTCAAGAGCGTTCAGATAAATCGGCAGGGTGGCAGTTAAAGTTTTTCCCTCGCCGGTTTTCATCTCGGCGATTTTGCCCTGATGAAGAACTAGGCCGCCCAGAAGCTGAACGTCAAAATGACGCTGGTTTAAAGTTCTTTTGGCCGCCTCCCGAACAACAGCAAAAACTTCCGGCAAAATAGCATCCAGCTCGCAGCCTTCAACTATCAATTTTTTAAATCCGGAAGTTTTTTCTTTCAATTCACTGTCGGATAATTTTTCAAAAGATTTCTCCTTGTCATTTATTGAACCAATTAAAGGCTGAAGGCCTTTTAAAAAACGCTTGTTATGGTCGCCAAAAATTTTAGTTAACATAGACATGGATAAAACCAGTATAAAACAAACCCCGCGCCTTTTCAAAGGCGCGGGGTTGTTTATGCAAAAAAGAAATTATTTCTTTTTCTTTCGTCGAACTGCCTTTCTCTTCTTAGCCGGCTTCTTGGCCGCTTTTTTCTTAACAACCTTTCTCTTGGCCGGTTTCTTCACCGCTTTCCTTTTTGCCACCTTTTTGCGTCGAACCATTTTGTTTTTTTTGTTTTAAAGAATAAAAAATATCGACCGCAAAATTTTTGCCTTGGAAATGCAGGGTGCTAAAAATTTTCAAAATAAAATTCAAAAAATTTTTTTTGCACTTCCAACGCGTTCCTAATCTAATTATAAATCATTTATAATTAAAAAAATACAAAAAAATAAAAAAAGTGTGGATAACTTTTCTTAAAATTTTAGAAAAATTTAAAATCCTACTAACTTTACTTCTTCTTCCAAAAGAAAACCGTAACGAGAATAAATTTTATCTTTTATCAGGCCCGAGAGCATCATAATTTCTTCGGCCTTCGCGTTGCCGGTATTAAGAATGAAATTAGCGTGCTCATCAGACACCGCCGCGTCGCCGATTTTCTTCCCTTTCAGGCCGACAAAATCTATCAAAAACCCCGTAGAAATTTTCGGCTTATCGGAAAATTGTTTAAGCTCCGGAAAATTTTCCAGCAATTTATTTTTATTTATATCTTTTCTTTTCCAGTTAACATTTTTAAAAAAACAGCCGGCGCATTTTTGCCCCGCGCCAAAAGACTGCGTTCTCTGTTTCGCGTAATCAATTAATCTTTTTTGAATATCTTTTTTATCTTCTTTTTTGAAAGAAAAAACAGCCGAGAGAATTATTAAATTATCACTATATTTAAAAACGGAACTACGATAACAAAAATCGCAACCAGAATTATTAAATTGTTTGATTGTTAAATTGTCGCAATCAAGCGCTTCAACCGTCTGAACAGAATTGGCTGTTTCCAGCCCAAAAGCGCCGGCGTTTCCGCAAACGGCGCCACCGATAGTGCCCGGTATCCCGACCGCCCACTCCAATCCGGTCAACCCAACAGCAACTGTCTCGGCAATCAATTTTGATAAAAAAGAACCAGCCCACACTTTTACAAACTTGGTGTTTCGCGGGCCGGCATAAAAATGAAACTTATCAAAATCTTCCGGCTCTTTTAATTTTATAACCAATCCCTCAAATCCTTTATCGGAAATTAAAACATTAGAACCACCACCAAGAACAAAAACCTGCGAATCATTCTTCTTTGCCCAATCACAAAATTCTTTAACTTCTTCCACGCTTCTGGCTTCGGCAAAATATTTTGCCGTTCCCCCTATCCCAAAAGTGGTATAGGGGGACAATAAAACATTTTTTTGAATCTTGTTCATTTGAATTTACCGCAACTTTTTATAATTATTCCCACAGAGCGGCCAAGAAGGCAAAACCTCGACTATGTCTTTTTTGTGAGTGCCAATTGCTCTTGACCGCTCAATGAAAACAATTTTTATAAATTCTTTATATAATTATATAACAACGAAAACAAAAACCAAGTATCTATAAAAACACAAAACCCCCTGATAAATATGGGGCTTTGTGCAGACATAGCAGTGGTTTCCCGCCAAGGCGGGAAAACACTCACGTATTTATTATATACCAAATCTAAACAAAAAAGTCAACCATTTTATGGTTGACTTGTGGATATTTATAATCCCATTTCTTTTTTCAAAAGCGTAATGCCTTCGGGCAGAAAAACGGTCGGCTTCCAGCCAAACAATTTTTTTGCTCGAGAAATATCGGCTAATGTTTTTCTAGCTTCTCCTTTCCGAGCAGGTATAAAAATTTTAGGATAATTTTCCCCGCCAATCATATCGGCCAAATCCCAGACAGAATAATCTTTACCGGAACCAATATTAATTATTTCGGCATTGCCAACCTTGGATGACAACATGGCCAAAATATTCGCCTGAACCACATCCATAACCCAAGTAAAATCCCGACTTTGTTTCCCGTCCGGCACCATCGTCAACGGCTCACCATTTTGCCATTGTTTTAAAAACCTCCCGGCCACCAAAGCATACTCACCCTCCTCCGGCTGGCGCGGGCCATAAACATTAAAATATCTCAAAGAAACAGTTTCCGGCCCGCCGGTCATTTTGCCCATATCCCGCATTAACATCTCCCCTATTAACTTAGTGGTTCCGTAAGGGCTTAACAAATGCAATAAAGGCATCATATCTTCTTTAAGAGGTATTTGCGTATGCCCAGTGTAAACGGATGACGAAGACGAATAAACTATCCGTTTTACCTTGTAATACTTAGCGGCTTCCAAAATATTTTTCGTACCTAAAACATTAACATTAACATATTCTTCAACCCGGACAAAAGACGGCTGAAGCCTGGCCAGAGCCGCGCAATGGATAACGCAATAAGGCCTGAGCAACCAAAAAACAGTTTTTAATTCCCTGGCGTCGGTAATGTCAACCTCGCAATAATTTGCCAAAGGATTGGCGCAATCAATGGTTTTGGAATGTTTTTCATCAATAACCGCTACATTATATTCAGGCTGAAGGCAAAGCGCGTCAACAATATGCGAACCGATAAAACCAAGTCCGCCTGTCACTAAAATATTTTTCATTGTTTTTCCTCCGCTTCTTCAAAATTATCAAAGAATTTCTATTTTTTACTCTAACTAAAACGCAACAACCCGTCAAT